>URTD01000165.1 GCA_900550735.1 uncultured Collinsella sp. | reverse complement strand
CTCGCTCTTGCGGGTGATCTTGTCGATCTCATCGATATAGATGATGCCGATCTGCGCCTTCTGGACGTCGAAGTCTGCGGCCTGAATGAGCTTGAGCAGGATGTTCTCCACGTCCTCGCCAACGTAGCCGGCCTCGGTAAGCGCAGTGGCGTCGGCGATGGCAAACGGCACCTCGAGGATGCGCGCGAGCGTCTGGGCCAGCAGGGTCTTACCGGTACCGGTGGGACCGAGCAGCAAGATGTTGGACTTGGCGAGCTCTACCTCGTCCATATCGTCGTCGAACTGCGAGCCCATGTCGTCGTCAAAGGCAGACACCGCGGCGCCGCCCTCGATCACGCGACGATAGTGGTTGTACACGGCCACCGACATGGCGCGCTTGGCGTCTTCCTGGCCCATTACATAGGCCGAGAGCTCGTCATAGATCTCGTGCGGCGTCGGCACGTGCGTGATGACCTGGCGGTCGTCCTCGAGCTCAAAGCCCTCGGTCTCGGGGTCCACGGCGGGCTGCCCAGCAGCCTGGCCATGGTCGTTGAGGAAGCCCGGCAGCTTGCCGTTGCGGGCAGCGTCCATAAAGTCCGAAGCCAGCGACTCCTCCAAAATCTCGGAGCAGGCGGCGACGCACTCGTCACAGATAAAGATGTTGGTCGGACCCTTTACGAGGCGACGGACCTGGCCCTGCTCTTTTCCGCAGAAGGAGCAGCGGATGGGGTTGCCGTTCTCGTCAAAGTTGTCCTGCATGTTTCCTGCCATCCTAGGCGTCCTTCGCGGCGAGATCGCGCGAGGTAACGATACGGTCGATCAGGCCGTAGTCGAGGGCCTCGGCAGCGGTCAGGTAGTTGTCGCGCTCGGTATCGGCCTGGACCTTCTCGATGGGCTGGCCCGAGGCGTCGGACAGAATCTGGTTGAGCTCGCGGCGAGTCTTCTTGATCTCCTCGGCAACGATCTCGATCTCGGTCTGCTGACCCTGGGCACCGCCGCTGGGCTGGTGAATCATGACCTTGGAGTGCGGCAGGCAGAAGCGCTTGCCCTTGGCGCCGGCCGAAAGCAGCACAGCGGCCATGGACGCGGCCATACCGACGCAAATGGTGGAGACCTGCGGCTTGATGAAGTTCATGGTGTCCAGAATCGCGAGACCGGAGTAGACCTCGCCACCGGGCGAATTGATATAGAGCGAGATATCCTTCTCGGCATCCTGGCTCTCAAGATGCAGCAGCTGGGCAACGACCAGGTTGGCGCTGACGGAGTTGATCTCCTCGCCCAAGAAGATGATGCGGTCGTTGAGCAGGCGCGAATAGATATCGTAGCTGCGCTCGCCGCGCGGCGTCTGCTCGATAACGTATGGCACGAGGGCGGAATCGAACTTAGCGATCATACGCATCTCCATTTCTCTCTTGCGGACCAAATTGGTTCTAGATAGACGTACGGTGCCCGCATGCTATGCATTGGCTGGCACCGTACGAAGCAACCGGATAACCGGTGTATAACTTTACCCCATCACGGGCACATGCATGCGCTCGCGAGCAAGGTGGCGAGAATTACTCGGCGTCCTTGGCGGTCTCGTCGACCTCGGTCACCTTGGCGTTCTCGACCAGGTGGTCGACGGCCTTGGAGCGACGGATGGACTCGCGGACGGCAGGCATACGGCCATCGGCGATGAACTCGGCCTTGGAAGCCTCGACGTCCTTGACGCCGGCCTTCTCGAACTCGGCGTTGACGTCGTCCTCGGTGACCTCAATCTTGAGCTCACGGGCGAGAGCGTCCAGAGCCAGGGACTCACGGGCAACGTCGTTGGCCTGCTTGTGCAGGTCGCCGATGAACTGCTCCATGGTCAGGCCGGAAGCGGGCAGCCAGGTGTCCAGCGTCATGCCGCGGGCAGCGAGGTTGGACAGGAAGTTCTGGCCAAGCTCCTCAAAGACGGACTGCTCGTAGTCGGCGTCCATCTCGTCGAGCTGCAGGCGCTCGGCGAGAGCGGAGACGCAACGGTTCTCCTTCTCGGCCGGCAGGCGGGAAGCCTTGTCCTGCTCGATCTCGATCTTGATGGCGTCGCGCATGGCATCGATGCTGTCGAAGCCGAAGTCGGACTTGACGAGCTCGTCGGTGAGCTCGGGGGTGTTGCGGACCTTGATGCCCTTGACGGTGACCTCGACGGTGTGGGTCTCGGCCTCCTCGCCCTCCTCGACCTCGTCGGTCCAGGTGACGGTCTTGACGTCGTCAACGTTAGCGCCGATCAGGGCCTCGTTGAACTCGGCGGGGTTGCTGTCGCTACCGGCGATGAGCATGCGGCCCTCGGCGGCGAAGTTGTCGGCGTTCTCGACGGCCTTGAGGTCGACGGTGACGTAGTCCTCGGCCTCGACGGCACGACCCTCGACGTCCTCGAAGGTGGCACGGTAGTTGAGGAGCATCTCAACCTGGTTGTTGATCTCGGACTCGGTGACCTCCGCGGGGGGCATCTCGATCTCGACGGCGTCGAAGGAGGAGAGCTCAGCGGCGGGACGCAGGGAGAACTCGACGGTGTAGGTGTAGTCCTCGTGATCCTTGGCGAGGTCGAGCTCCTTGTAGTCACCGTTCTTGGTGGGGACGATGTCCAGCTCGTTGAGGACGGCGGGCTCGTTGGCGGCGATCAGGTCGTTGGTGGCCTGAGCGAGGGTAGCCTCGGCGCCAAGAGCGGAGTCGATGACCGGACGGGGAGCCTTACCGGCGCGGAAGCCCGGGAAGCGGTACTTCTTGGCGGTATCCTTGTAGGCCTTCTTGATCGCGGCGTCGACGTCGGCGGCCGGGATGGTGACCGTAGCGGTGAGCTTGGCGTCCTTGACGTCAGAAGCGGTGATGTTCAACACGTTCCTCCTCATACTGCCCAGCTTATCTGAGGTGCTGGTACCTTTATGCAACAAAGAGTCGCGACGGCGAGAGCCGACGCAGGTGCGTTGGTGCGGGCGAAAGGACTCGAACCTTCACGGGAATCCCACCAGAACCTAAATCTGGCGCGTCTACCAATTCCGCCACGCCCGCATGAGCGCACAGACTAGGAATGATAGCAGATACGAACGGCAAGCGCACGCACACCTTTTACAAGCTCACGACCTCACCACGAGTGCAAAAGGCGGGACGAGTTGCCCCGCCCCGCCAATTACGACTTGTTCGCTGACCTGTTACTCCCCCAGCAGGGCCTTCTCGGGCGTGATCGGCAGCGAGCGAACCTGGTGGCCGGTGGCGTGTGCCACGGCCGAGGCCACGGCGGCGAGCGGCGTGTTGATGACGACCTCACCGATCGACTTGGCGCCAAACGGGCCCGTCGGCTCGTAGCTCGGCTCAAAGGCCACGCGAATACTGCCGATATCCAGGCGCGTGGGCAGCTTGTAGCTCATAAAGTTGCCGGTGCGCAGGCGGCCGCGCTCATCATGCTCGACGATTTCGTAGAGCGCGTGGCCGATACCCTGGGCAATGCCGCCCTCGGCCTGGACGCGCGCGAGCGCCTCGTTGATCACGGTGCCGCAGTCCACAGCCGCCGCGTAGTCCACCACAGTCACCTTGCCGGTGGCCTTGTCGATGCCCTTCTCGTTCATGCCCTCGCCGACAAATTCCAGTTCGATGCCCACATCGTGGAAGGCCAGCTGGCAGAACTCGCGGACGGAGTGCTGCTCACCGGTGGCAATGACGAAGTCCTCGGGCTTGTCGTTCTGCAAAATCAGCCACATGCACTCGACGTAGTCCCTGGCATAGCCCCAGTCGCGCAGGCTGGACAGGTTGCCCAGATACAGCTTATCCTGCTTGCCCTGCGCAATGCGGGCGGCAGCCA
>URTD01000164.1 GCA_900550735.1 uncultured Collinsella sp. | reverse complement strand
TCAGCGAGCACCAGAGACACCATAGCCCTGTGCACGGGTACGCAGCGGGGAATAGCGGACAGATCGTGCCTGCCGCCGATAGTAATGGAAACAGGTTTCCCATCGATATCGATGGTACGCTGCTCCTGAGGAATAGAGGCGATCGGTTTGACGGCAGCCTTCACGATGATGTCCTGTCCGCTCGATATGCCGCCCAGAATACCGCCCTTCGGCTTTTCCCCTTTTGCGGGAACAACGCACTCGTGACAGCCCAAGGAGAGCACGGCCGCCACACCCATCATGCCCGCCATGAGCAGGTAGACCGATTGCGTGGCAAAACAGCTCACGATGGCACCGCCGAGCAGCGGGCCAGCGGTATAGGCGATATTGCTGTAGAACACCATGAGACCGTTCACGCGGGTACGGCCCTCGGTGGTCGACTCCAGGTATCCCGGAAACGCATGCGTGCAGGTGTTGATAAAGCCGCCCGCAAGCCCCAAGACGCACGCGGCAAACACAAGCCCGGGGACAGACAGCGGCGCCAACCCCACGCCAAGCGATAGCACAGCCGTAATCACGCACGTCACAAATGACGTCCGGCGCGGTCCAAAGCGATCGATGACCGAACCCGACACCATATTGCCCGCCGACGTCATAAGATTGCGCACGAGCGTAATGGCGGCAACCAAAAAGGCCGTGCCGGCCAGATCATACGTGGCCGCACCGATAAGCCCCAAAAAGTAGACCGCGTTGTTGGCGCACCACTGTAGGGACTCAATAAGAATCAGCCTGACCTCCGCCGGCGTCAGGCGCATTGCTTCGCGATCCTTCGCGAACATACGAACTCCTTCTATACAAAAAGGGGATGGAGGGCATAGGCCTGCTCCATCCCCTTTCCAGGTTGCAACGAAAATCTATGCAGCCGGGCCCTTACGCCAGCACGCCGAAGAACGCGCCGATGATGCCCACGACCATGGTGGCCACGATCAGCACCATGGGGTTGATCTTCTTGGACAGCAGCCAGTAGTACAGCCAGAAGGCGATCATGCCGAGCATGCCGGGCATGATGCCGTCCAGGATGTCCTGGAGGGTCTGGGCGTCGTCGCCCGAGCCGATGGCCACCGGGATGCTGGCCCAGAACATGTCCTTGCACATGGCGCCCACGACCATGACGCCCACGATGCCCACGCAGGTCATGATCTTCTGCATGAGGCCGGTCCTCTGGGCCTCGTCCAGGAAGCCCACGCCCAGCTCGTAGCCCTTGACGGCGCCCCAGACGCGCAGCGCGAAGCCGGGGACGTTGTAGATGAGCAGGAAGGCGATGGGGCCGAAGGGGTTGCCGGCCTGGCACAGGCTGATGCCCACGGCAGCGGCGACGACGCGCAGGGTGGACAGGAAGAAGGAGTCACCCAGGCCGGAAAGCGGACCCATGAGGGCGGCCTTGATGTCGTTGACGCTCTCGGGCTCAACCTCGCCACGAGCGACCTTTTCTTCCATGGCCATCGCGATGCCGCCCACGAAGGGAGCGAGCTGCGGGGTGATGTTGAAGAATGCGCTGTGACGGTGCAAGGCCTCGGCGTAATCATCGGGACGGCCGGCATAGATCTTCTTGAGCATGTTGGCGACCATCAGGCAGAAGGCAATGTTCATCTGCTTGTAGTAGGTCCAGGAGAATTCCATGCCCAGGGCGCCGGTGTTCACGGCGCTCTTAATGAGGTCGGAGCGAGTAATCTGGTTCTCGGAATTAGAAGTCATCGTCCTCATCCCCTTCCACAGAAAGCTGGGACTGGGCGCCACCAAGGCCCAGCAGGTCGTACTTGTCGATGCCGATGATGATTGCGATCAGGGCGACGCCGAGGACGGGCACGTTGGCATAGGAGCACAGCAGGAAGCCCAGGAAGTAGAACGGCACGAGCTGCTTGGTAAGCACCAGACGGCCGAGCATGGCGAAGCCCATGGCAGGCAGGATGTTGGCTGCGACGCCAAAGCCATCGAGGACGAACGTCGGGATGAAGTCGAGCAGGCCCTGAACGGCGTCGGCACCCAGATAGAAGGAGACCGAGCACAGGATAAAGGCCAGGACGACAATCACGAGACCGATAATCCAGTGCATAGCGTAGATACCCTTGAGGTTACCCTTGCTGGCAAAGACGTCGGCACGGTCGACCAGAAGGGGCATACCGGCGTTGACGACGTTCTTAATGGCCAGGCACAGAGTGGCGATGGGCATCGCGAGCGCGATAGCGGCCTCGGTGCTCTGACCCAGCTGAATAGCGAAGGCGCAGGCGAGCACACCGCCAATACACTCATCGGGCGGCACGTAAGCGCCGATGGAGATTGAACCCATGAAGAGCAGCTCGAGGCTCGCACCGATGGCGAGGCCGGACTGCAGGTCCCCGAGGACTATGCCGACGAGCGGGCACAGAACGATCGGGCGGAACGCATAGAGCGTACCGAGCTGATAATCGAGCTTACCGAAGGCAGCGATAAGTCCGATGAGGATCGCTTGAACAAGCATTGTTCCTCCCTTTGATCCCTCTTGGATCCGCGCGGCGATTCCCGACTTGTCAGCGCGCCCTTTTCCATGCCGACAATCGCCTAGACAGATCCAGCTTGTACCGGTGTGCTGTTAACACCTAAACCGGTGCAAATGATTTGATACCAATTATATAGTCATGAGAAAACTATTTAATACCAATCGCTCAACGGGCGTGTACTCCCGGTGAACGGTAGATGGGGGTAACGGGTAAAGCGTTTATCCGGTACGCCCACGAATAGGGGCGGCGCCGTGCGCGCCGCCCGTGGTTCTCAATTAGAGGGCGCTTAGGGCATCGACCTTGGGGTCGTCGGCCAGAGCGCGAATCTCGACCTCGACACCGCGGCCGACGAGCTCACGAATGTCCTCTTCCTCGGCAGCAGTCACAAAGATCTGGCGGGAGATCTTACGGGCATCGGGACGCTGCTCGTCCTTGGACTTGGTGTTGCCCAGGTTGATGGAGGTGATCTGCGGGCAGCCGTCGACAAGCTGCTTGGCCTCGGCGATGCTGGCGACGCAGATGATCATCTTGTACTTATCGGTAACACCGGAGTTGATGGCCTCGATGGCGTGCTCCATGTCCTTGATGACGAGCTTGACGTTGGCCGGCTTTCCCATCTTGAGCGTAGTCTTCCAGACGGGATCGTTGGCAACCTTGTCGCCAACGCAGAAGATGCAGTCAGAACCCAAGCCCTGGACCCAAGAGACGGCCACCTGGCCATGAAGCAGACGATGGTCGACGCGAAGCAGTTGAATCATGATTGACCCCCAAAGGTCTCATGCCGGAAACCCGGCCCCATTAATAGCAGGCGGTGACTAGAACTCTTCCTCGTCATCCGCATCGGTCAGCAGGTCGTTGACAAACTTGACGCGCGTGTCGTCAGCCGCGAGGATCTCGCGGATAACCTGATCGGCGGGAGCCTCCTGGTCCGAAAAGAGCAGCTGGATCAGCAGCGGCAGATTCATGTTGGCAACCAGGTAGGTGTTGGGGCGCGTCTGGACGATCTTGGTGAACTCGTTGTTGACGCTGCCGCCAAACAGGTCGGTGCACACGATTACGTCGTCGGCGGGGTCGAAGGTCGCCAGGAGCTTGGCGGCCTCCTCGGCGACATCGGTGCGGCCGTCGACAAACATCGACAGGTCGTGGACGTTATCGCGCGCGCCCGAGAGCAGCTCGGTACTCTCCTTGATGCCGGTCGCAAAATGCGCGTGGCTGGCGAAGATGTATTGCCTCATTGCGGTTTCCCCCAAATGAAATTAGTAGTCGAACTGGTGGTAGTAGCGGCGGTACTTGAGGTTGTGCTTGGTGACC
>URTD01000163.1 GCA_900550735.1 uncultured Collinsella sp. | reverse complement strand
CAATTCCCAGCACATCAAATCGACCCGGCGTGGGGCAGCCCATAAGCGACGCATCGAGCTTGTCATGATCGAGCTCGCGGCCCAGATACCCCTCGCACAGCAGAATCGCGCACGCGGCATTCTGCGGCTGATACGCCGGCTTAACCATGCTCGACGTATAGATGGCACGCGACGTGGTGCAGCTAAACTCAACCGTGTCGCCCACATGCGCCGGCACCTTAGTCGTGGCATGACTCACCACGAGCGGCACAATGCCGCACTCTCGACAACGGGCATCCATCACGCGCTGAACGCTCGCCTCATGCGTGCCCTCGCCCAGCACAACCAGGCGCCCAGACTTAATTACCGCAGCCTTCTCCCCCGCAATGGCCTCGAGCGTATCGCCCAAAATACGTGTGTGATCGAGCCCAATGCCTGTAATGGCCACGGCGACAGGATCGGTCGCACTCGTAGCATCCCAGCGTCCGCCCATGCCGACCTCAAGCACGGCCACGTCCACGCAAGCCTCGGCAAACACCACCAGTGCAGCAGCCGTCAGCAGGTCAAACGGCGTGATGGTATAGGCGCGCTCCCCCGCCGCCACACGGCGCGCATTCACGCGATGTCCCGCCTCAACAGCGGCCGAAACGCCACGGGCAAACGCCTCATCGCTCACAACACGCCCATCGACCTCCATGCGCTCGGGATAGCGCACCAGCTGCGGCGACGTATACAGCGCGGTCTTGAGCCCCTCGCCGCGAAGAATGGCGGCCGAAAAACGCGTGGTCGAAGTCTTGCCATTGGTACCGGCAACCTGAATGCAATCAAAGTACTCGTCCGGACGCCCCAGCTCATCGAGCATATCGACAACCGTCTCAAGCAGAGGCCCAGCATCCCCAGAAATCCGCCCCGTATCAGCAGCAAGTCCCACAGCCTCATCAAACGAAAGCAGCTCAAACGAGAACGGCACAGAATACGACCCCGAACGCTTAGCCATAACCCAAAGTCCCCCATAACAGAAAAAGAGGCTCATCAAAAAGAATGAGCCCCTCGCGTTAACAATTTCAGCCTTTACCCGATTGCAGCAAGATCAAGGCCACAACCCAGTGGCCCCAACCTCCCAGTTGCAAACAACCACGTAACCGCACTAGGAGCGGCCCGACGCTTTGCTCGATACAAGTTCCGCACGCAAAGGACAGCACTTAATGTGCTGTCCGTCTTGCGCAGGACTGTCCGCAGCGGAGAGCAAAGCATCGGGACGCGCCCCTCAGTAAGACCTACGAGAAGTCAGCAACCTGAGCAGTCAGCGCCGCCAGGATCTCCTTGAGCTCAGCTGCACGGTCCCTCTTCTTCTGGACCACCGCGGGCGCGGCCTTGGCCACAAAGCCCTCGTTGGCAAGCGTCTTCTCGCAGCCGGCGAGCTCCTTCTGGGCCGCAGCGATCTCCTTCTCCAGGCGCGCCTTCTCGGCCGAAAGATCAACCTTGCCCTCGAGCACCACAAAGGCCTCGACGCCGCTGTCGACCACGGCGATGCTCGCGGCCGGCTTCTCGACGTCGGTACCCATGACCAGCGAAGCGGTGTTGGCCAGCGGCTCGATGGTCGAGCGCAGGCTCTCGAGCTTCTCGATATCCTCGGCACCGGCGCGCACGACCACGTCGAGCTCGGCCTTGGGGCTCAAGCGATAACGCGAACGCGTGGCGCGGGCGGCAGACACGACGGCGCGGCACAGCTCAAACGCGCGCTCGGCGTCCTCGTCAACATACTTGGCGTAGTCGGCGGGCTCGGGCCACTTGGCGATCATGAGCGCCTCGGCGCGGTCCACGTTGCCCTCGGCGTCCAGGTCGAGCACGCTCGCCGGCATGTTGTCCCAGATCTCCTCGGTGACAAACGGCATAAGGGGGTGCATCAGACGAATGGAGGTGTCAAGCACAAAAATCAGGTTGCGCTGCGCCTGCAGACGGCCCTCGCCCTTCAGGCGGGCCTTGGTGACCTCGACGTACCAGTCGCAGACCTCGTTCCAGAAGAACTGCTGCACACCGCGGGCCATGTCGCCAAAGGTGTAATTCTCGATGCCCTCGGTGACCATCTTGACGGCCTTTGCCAGACGGCTGAACATCCAGGCGTCGGCCGGCGTCTCCACGACGGGCTCGCCGGGCGTGTAGCCCTCCATGTTCATGAGCAGGAAGCGGCTGGCGTTCCAGATCTTGGTCACAAACGACTTGGCCTGCTCGGTACGCGGACTGTCGATAAGCTTCTTAGTCTTCTTGTCGATGTTCGCGTCGAACTTGACGTCCTGGTTGTTGGTGCACAGCGTGAGCAGGTTGTAGCGCATGGCGTCGGCGCCGTACATGCCAATGAGGTCCATGGGGTCAACGCCGTTGCCCTTGGACTTGGACATACGGCTTCCGTCCTTGGCAAGAATCGTCGGGTAGATGACGACGTCCTTAAACGGCACCTCGTCCAGGAAGTACAGCGAGCTCATGACCATGCGGGCGACCCACAGCGCGATGATGTCGCGTGCGGTGACGAGCGCCGTCGTGGGGTGATGTCCCTCGAGCAGCTCCGGCTTTTGCGGCCAGCCCTGCGTGGCGAAGGTCCACAGCTGCGAGCTGAACCAGGTGTCCAGCACGTTCTCGTCCTGGTGCACGTGATGACCGCCGCACTTGGGGCACACATCGGTGTCCTCGGTAAGGGCGTCCTCCCAGCCGCAGTCCTCGCAGTAGAACACGGGAATGCGGTGGCCCCACCACAGCTGGCGGCTGATACACCAGTCCTTGAGGTTCTCCATCCAGGTGGTGTAGGTCTGCGTCCAACGCGCGGGGTGGAAGGTGACCTTGCCGGAGTTGACGGCGTCGAGCGCCGGCCCCTTGAGCTTATCGACGGCCACGAACCACTGCTCGGACAGCCACGGCTCAAGCGCGGCGTCGCAACGGTAGCAATGCATGACGGAGTGATCGAGGTCCTCGACGTGATCGAGTAGGTCGTGCTCCTCGAACCACTTGATGACGGCCTCGCGGCACTCGTCGCGGTTCATGCCGGTGAACTCGCCGTAGCCTTCGACGACCACCGCGTGCTCGTCGAAGATGTTGATCTGCGGCAGGTCGTGGGCCTGACCCATGGCGTAGTCGTTGGGGTCGTGAGCAGGCGTGACCTTGACAAAGCCGGAGCCAAAGTTGGCGTCGACATGCCAATCCTCAAAGATGGGGATCTCGCGGTCGACGATGGGGAGCTTGACGGTCTTGCCCACGAAGGCGGCCTTCTCGGGGTCCTTCGGGGAGACGGCAACGCCCGTATCGCCGAGCATGGTCTCGGGGCGCGTGGTGGCGACGACAATGTAGTCCTGGCCGTTGACCGGCTCGGTCAGCGGATAGCGCAGGTGCCACAGATGGCCCTTCTCGTCCTTATACTCGGCCTCGTCGTCCGAGATGGCGGTGGTGCAGTTGGGGCACCAGTTGACGATGCGCTTGCCACGGTAGATCAGGCCGTCGTGGTACCAGTCACAGAACACCTTGCGCACGGCCTGCGCGTAGTCCTCGTCCATGGTGAAGCGCTCGTTGTCGAAGTCGACGGAGCAGCCCATGCGCTTGATCTGCTCGACGATGATGCCGCCGTACTCGTGGGTCCAGCCCCAGCAGGCGTCGACAAACTTGTCGCGACCGATCTCCAGGCGGCTGATGCCCTCGCTCTTGAGCTTCTTGTCGACCTTGGTCTGCGTAGCGATACCGGCGTGGTCGGTGCCGAGCACCCAGCGCGTGGACTTACCGCGCATGCGAGCCATACGAATGATGGCGTCCTGGATGGAGTCGTCGGTAGCGTGGCCCATGTGGAGCTTGCCAGTCACGTTGGGAGGCGGAATGGTGACGGT
>URTD01000162.1 GCA_900550735.1 uncultured Collinsella sp. | reverse complement strand
CACGCAAGCGATGTGACAACCACGGGCAACAGCCAAAACAAGGAAGGAAGCGCTGCCTGGAGATAGGAAAGGAGGATTAATGGGGGCATCTTCGTACTTAACTCGTAAACCTTGGGGTCCGGCAAGCTCGCGATCGACTCGAGCAGAAGGGCGCGCGCCTCCGCACGAGAAGGAGTCTCCGGCTCGATTCCGATCGATTGCAGGAGGGTCGCATCTGCCGCGCCCAGCTCGCCTCGAGCGCGCTCGTACGTCGCAAGGCTCTGAAATCCCTCCGCAGGCGTAGGCGCGTACACGAAACCCGAAAGGGCACCTCGCATGTCTTCCAGGGCCGTCTTGCCCTCGACGTCCATATTCGCAGCGTCCTGCTCTAGATACCGGTCTATTGAACGGAGCTCGCCATCCCTATACCGACCGGCGGAAACGGCATCAGCGTCAGGAAACACCTCGACCAGGGCTGGGACCAGCATCGTCGTCGACATTGCAATCGCGCACACGGCGATGACAGGAGAATGCAGGAGCAGTTTCCCCATCGTTCTTACGTATGCAACGGCGAAGGCACAAGCGCTCGAACGAGTTGCCGTTCTCGATGCGGTGAAGGAACCCCTCTCAAGACAAATCGGGGGCATCGGGCGCGCGCAGCCGCTCTTTCCAGCAACGCAAAGCAGGCTAATTGCCAGCACCTCGATCCCGATTGCGCATACGAGGGTAATCGCGCCACGCCCGAAGCAAAGTCCGGGCAGATTCACTATCTGCGTTGTCGGGTACGGGCTATAGGCGCCGACGGTCAGCTCGGTGTTCGCATACGAAAGGGGATTCAACAGGGCGAACTCACGTAAAGCGATGGATCTTCCGTAATACCCGGGAACCATCGTCACCCCCATCAGGGCACATACGAACACGATTCCAAGCGTAGGGTTATTGGCAATCTTCACGGCAAGGTGAACGACGAGCGAGATGAACGCCGCCACCAAGAATTGCAAGATGGCCGTCTGTGCGAACACCAGCCAAGCCGGTTTGATAACCGGAGTCGCATATTGAACGTAGCCTATCGGATAGAACAGCGAGCCCGGGCCATTCTTCACAAGCGCGGCGATTATCCCCGGAAGATTGATGGCGAGGACGGCAAGCATTGCAAAAACACTCGCCCATACGCTCGATGCAACAAGTCTACCCAGCTCGCCCATCGGTGCCTGGATGATGAGCTTTTCACGTTTGTTAAGACGCGCGGCAAGGAACGAGACGGCAACGGCCGTTGCGGCCCATAGCAAGTACTCCTTCGATCCGTCATAAAAGGAGTACGCTCCATCCGATACCTGCAGAAACGGAAGTAGGGGAGAGAGCGGTGCCAAGATAAGACGTCCCGCGGCAAGAGGGTACAGAAGCGCGGGCATGCTTGATGAAGAGGTATAGACACCGTCCTCCCCCGCATTCACAAGCGCATCCGCATAGGATGCTGACAATTCCTGCTCAACACGGGTTATTCCCGACTCGAGGTATTCGACCCGTCCGTCGATGCCAGCCGCGCTCCTGAAGACGGGCAGAGCACAAAGAACCATCAACGCAACAACGACAACACAGAGCGACCTGGAGGAGAGAAGCGACCTAAAGATCGCCTTCGAGATTTTGAGCATATTCATCGCCAACCTTAACCTCATCCAGTCGGAACAGAGGGGCCGAACAAAATGCTCGGCCCTTCCTCGCATCTAGTAGGTGCTATAGACAAATTGCCATTTATCAGTTGTGCCAAGAACACCACAGGAGCACATTGCAGCGAGGCGGGATTCCCTATGATGCGCGGATCGGCGATAGCCATTTCGGTAGGAGATCGTCTTGTAAGAGATGTTGAACATCGAGATGCTGTGCCCGCTTACGCCGCGAGGACAGCTGTAGCTCCAGTAGGTATCGACGACGTCGTCCGTATACCCGAGGGGCTCAACGAGGGCACACTGGCTGCTCTCCTGGGAAGGAGGCATCGGGGTATCCGCAAAAGCGGGGGCTCCCGGCAGCAACAGACAAAGAGCGAGGCCGAGGAAAACCAAGAGCTTACACGACTTAACAGTACTGAACATAATCCTCTCCAATCTAGAGGGGTTTCGGTTGCAGCATGTTGTGATTACTTGCCGGCAAAGTCAATTTAACATAACTGTTAAAAAGTAACCTGAGTTTTTTAAATTCTTCGGAGGTTATTATGAGTTCCGACAATCGCACTCCCCGGCTTCATTCCTTCCGCATCGCATGTGCGATAGCCTCTGCGACCCTTTGCGCCACCGCCATCGCACAAGTGGCGTTCTCCTTAAAGCCAGCAATCGAAGTGCTCGACAACCCTGTAATTGCAGACTCCCCCGCGTATCCAGCCCTTGCGATCTCGACATTGGTCCCTGCCGTCATCGGTATCGCTACGACCATCCTCAGCGCCGTTCTCGTGTGGACGATCAAGAGCGGAGACCCCTTCAAGAAAGGGTCTGCGACATGCTTGAAGGTGCTCGGCATTCTCTTCGTTGTTCAAGCTGCCACCAGCCTCTACGCCGGCTCACTCAAAACCTCCGTTTCGATGTTTGGCGGCGAGGGGGCCGTCGGCGCCCAAGAGATCGCTTCATCATTCGATTGGACCTCTCTGGTTCTCGGCATCGTCCTGTTCATGCTTTCCCAGCTCTTCTTGTACGCCCGAGAGCTGTACCTCGACTCCGACGAGATTGCGTAAGGAAACGCCATGCCCGTAATTGTTCGCCTCGACAAGATCATGGCCGAGCGAAAGATTTCCTCGAACGAACTTGCCGAAAGGATTGGAACCACGCCCGTGAACCTGTCCCGTATTAAAAAAGGGCATATTCGCGGCATTCGCTTCAACACACTCGAGCAGCTATGCCTCGCCCTTCGTTGCCAACCCGGAGACCTTCTCGAAGTCATGAGCGAAGAGGATGCCCGAAAGGAGTTCGGACTCGATTGGTCCGCCGAGGATTAGAGGGCGGTCGTACTCGCCCTGCACACGGGGATGCGAATCGGCGAGGCCTGCGGCCTTCGGTGGTGCGATGTGGATTTCGAGGCGTGTCTGATCTCGGTCAGGCACTCGGTGGCATACGCGAAGGGGATGGGCTCGTTCATCAAGGACACCATGGTGACGCTCAACGTCTACGCCGACATCGAGCCCATCTCCAAAATCCATAACATGCTGCGCGCCACGCCGTGCCTTTGGCGCGGGCACCTCGGGCCGAGGGTCGATCCGGGTCCCATGTTCCAACAGAGGATCCAGGAGTCCATCGAGACGCTCCAGGCGTTCGGCTACGGCATCACCGAGCCGGACGACCGAAATATCGCCATACGCGACGTGAAGATGAACAGTTGGCTCTAGCTCACCGAGTACGCGGCAGTGCTGGGCCCATCCCAACTGAGGTCACGGTGGTCCGATAGGGGCGCCGCCCGCGGCATGCGCCGCGAATACCTCAACGCCAGAAAACAAGGAGGCGGACAGATATGGTGAACGCATACGAAAACGAAACCCAAGCGCTCGCCGCCCTGACCGGCCAAGCGCTGCCGGCATGGAACGCGGAACTGCCCCGGCTGGACCGCATCGACCGCTGGTGGCGGTGGAACCCCAAGCCCATCCGGCTCAAGAAGGCCACGGCCGAACACCGCATGCTGCGCGACATGGGCCACACGCCATGGCTGCGCCTCGTGGTCACCACGCTCGCCCAGACCCTCTACCTGGAGGGCGTGGACGTGCCCGGCGACGACGACAACCACACCCGCGCACGCGAATTCTGGCAACCATGGGACCGCTCGCGCATGACCGCCCGGCAGATACCCCTGCACCAGGCCGCCATCGCCTACGGCACCGCCTACGAGACCGTGC
>URTD01000161.1 GCA_900550735.1 uncultured Collinsella sp. | reverse complement strand
CTCTTCTGGTCTAAGGGCGGGATTCGGACCGTCGACACCCGCGTCACCAATTTCCCTGCGGGGGGAGTTTTCGAATCCGCCCGGGGGCACCAGAGATTTGTCGAGCCCGGTACCACCACGGTGCCGGGCTCTTCTGGTCTAAGGGCGGGATTCGGACCGTCGACACCCGCGTCACCAATTTCCGCACAGGGGGAGTTTTCGAATCCGCCCGGGGGCACCAGAGGAATATCGAGCCCGGTACCGCTGCGGTGCCGGGCTCTTCTGGTTTAAGGCATGCCGTAGTATTCGCTGCTTCAGATAAAGAAAGCGCCCGCTTGCTGGGGGAGCAAGCGGGCGCCTGTGAGCGAATATGTTTACGGCGAGAGCCGTAATGAGCGGTGGGGTGGCGACTAGTTGGTCGTACCGGAATCGTCGCCCGTGCTCGTGCCCGAGCCCGAACCAGAAAGTGCGACCGTCAGCGTAATCGTGCTGTCGGTGGACTGCTTGCCGGTGGGGGAGACGCCCGTAACGGTGGCATCCTCGTTACCGCTCACGGGATTGCCGTTCTGGTCACAGAAGCCAATGTTATAGAAACCGGCGTTGTTGAGCGCGGTGACGGCGGCGGAAATGCTCTTGCCGTACAGGTTGCCCGGGACGGTGGCCTTGCCGGACTTCTTGGCAATGACGACGGTAATCGTGGCGCCGGGCTTCTGCTTGCCGCTGGGGTTCCAGCTGATCACGGTGCCCTCGGTAACCGAGTCGTTCTCCTGGTAGCTCACGTCGACGCCAAAGCCTGCCATATCGAGGGCGTTGCGCGCCTGGGCCTCGGTCATGTCGGTCAGGTCGGGGACGGACGTGGTATCCGGGCCGCTCGAGACCTTGTACGAGATGGTCGTGCCCTTCGCGACTTCCTTACCGGCTTCGGTGCCCTGCTCAAAGACCTGGCCCTCATCAGCCTCGTTGGCCTCCTCGGAGGCGTTGCCCTTCAGGCCAACGCTTGCCAGTGCGGCTTCTGCTTGGTCCTTGGTCAGGCCGACAAGTTTGGGAACCTCAACCTTTTCGGAGGGCTTGGGGCCCTTGGAGATTACCAGGTTCACCTTGGTGCCCTTGGTCTTCTTGGTGTTGCCGTTGGGCGTCTGCTCGGCGACCTTGCCCTCGTCGACATCGTCGTTGTAGCTTTGGTCGATGGTGCCGACCTCGAGGCCGGCTTCCTTGATCAGCTCGACGGCGGTCTGCTGGTCCTTGCCCAGCACGTCGGGCACGGTGACCTGCTCGCCGCCAAAGAGTCCTGTGGCAAAGGCCACCACGATGCCGATGACGGCAACCGCTGCCACCACGGCGGCGATAATCTTGTTCTTGTTGGACTTGGGCTGATCGACCTCGTAGGAGCCCGTGGAACCCGAAACGGCGCTGCGGGGGTTGGTCTGTCCGCTTACGCCCGATACGGGGCGAACCATAGCACGCGTGGAGTCAGACAGCTCACGGGTCTTGGTGGCGCCCAGGTCGCCCGCGGCGCCAATGATGCGCGTGGGCTCCGAGACGTTGACGGCACGGCCCGACAGGTAGCTGTTGAGCACCTGACGCAGCTCGTCGGCGGTCTGGAAGCGGTTTGTCGGATCCTTCTCCATGCACTTGAGGATGATGCGCTCAAGGTCGGCGTCGACACCGGAGTTGATCTGGCTCGGCGGAATAGGCAGCTCGTTGACCTGCTTGAGTGCGACCGAGATAGCGTCGTCACCGTCAAAGGGGACGCGGCCGGTGGCGCACTCGTACATCACGACGCCCAGCGAGTAGATATCCGAGGTGGGGCCGAGGTCCTGACCACGGGTCTGCTCGGGGCTGACGTAGTGGGCGGTTCCCAGCACGTTGTTGTCTTGCGTGAGGTGGCTGTTCTTGGCGCGCGCGATGCCAAAGTCCATCACCTTGATGTTGCCGTCGGGCAGCACCATGATGTTCTGCGGCTTAATGTCGCGGTGGATGATCTCGTGCTTGTGGGCGACCGAAAGCGCGGAGCTGATCTGCGAGCCGATCTGGGCGACCTTCTTGGGGTCGAGGGCGCCGTGGCTCTTGATGCCGCTCTTAAGGTCGGTGCCGCGCAGGTACTCCATGACGATGTAATAGGTGTCGCCGTCCTTGCCCCAATCGTAGACGCCCACGATATAGGGGGAGGAGAGGCCGGCTGCTGCCTGGGCCTCCTGCTTAAAGCGTGCGGCGAAGGTCGCGTCGCCAGCATACTGCGGCAGCATGATCTTGACGGCTACCGTGCGGTCGAGAACCTGGTCCTGTGCACGGTAGACGGTCGCCATGCCGCCTGTTCCCACCTTATCCTTGAGGAGGTATCTTCCCCCGAGGACCCTCTGTTCCATTCCTGCTCCTAACATAACTATTCGCTCAACGATGTGTGTAGTACCTACGATGTGGCCGCTGGGGCCGTGTGACGCGTTGCCGCTAACCCTTAGGCCGCGGCGCGCCTCGGGTGTCCGATTCGATCATGGGCATCACGCTCCCTGTGCGGCAAGCGCCGCGGTCAGGACGATACCGGCGATCTTGGCGGCCTTGACGTCATGCTTGTCGAAATCCTCCAAGGCCACCGAGATGGCGACCGTGGGTGAATCGTAAGGTGCAAAGCCAACGAACATCGAGTTGACGTTGGTGCCGCCAGTCTCGGCCGAGCCGGTCTTGCCGGCGACCTTGACGCCGGGGATTTGGGCATCGGTGCCGGTGCCGGACTGGACGACGGCAAGCATGGCCTGCTTGACCTGGTCGGCCGTGGCGGAGCTGACGGCCTGACCAAGCGAGCGGGACTGCGTGGTCTTGACCACGGTTCCGTCCGGGGCGAGTACCTGGGCTACAAAGTACGGGTCCATGACCACGCCGCTGTTAGCGATGGCGGCGGCAATCACGGCGTTTTGCATGACGGTGGTCTGCGGGCCGGGCGTGTGGTCCATGCCGACAGGCTGGCCGGCGCCGGCCCAGGCGGTCTCCCACTCGGTCATGAGCGACGGGTCGGCCATGATGAGGCCGCGGGGGGCAGGTCCTGGCCGAGCTTTTGGCCGTAGCCAAAGGCGTTGGCAAACTGCACGAGCGTGTTTGCGCCAACTTCGTTTGCCACCTGGCCAAAGACGACGTTGGAGGACACGGCAAAGGCCTGCTGCAGGCTGATGGTGCCGTAGCTCTCGTTGGCATAGTTGGTGACCGGTGCGTTGCCGATGTCCATGGAGCCGGGCGCCTGGTAGGTGCTGGTAAGGCTGGCGGTACCGGTCTCGAGTGCCGCGGAAAGCGTAACGACCTTAAACGTTGAGCCCGGCGTGTACAGCGCGTCCATGGCGCGATTGTACATGGAGCCGTCCTCGCCGCCGCCCGTCTGCAGCAGGGCATCGATGTTGGTGTTGTCGTAGGTGGGCGAGCTGGCACATGCGAGCACCGCGCCGGTACGCGGGTCGATGACCACTACAGCGCCCTTAAAGCCCTTGAGCGCCTGCTCGGCCGCCGTCTGGATACGCGAGTCGATGGTGAGCTTGGCGGTGTTGCCCGGTTGGGTCTGGCCCGCGAGCGACGCGATGGCATTGTTCCAGCTGGAGTAATCCTTAGAGCCGGTGAGCGTGTCGTTCATGGCGCTCTCGATGGCGGTGGTGCCATACTGCTGGCTCACATAGCCAACCACGTGCGCTGCCAGGTTACCGTTGGGGTAGGAGCGTACGTAGGTGCCGTCCTCCTGCTGCAGCGACTCGGCCAGCGTCACGCCGTCGGACGTGATGATGGAGCCGCGCTGGATGTACTTGGAGCGGGCGATGGTGTGGTTGTTGGTCGGCATGTCCTGATAGTCCTTGGCCTTGATGACCTGGACATAGGTGAGGTTGCCGATAAGGATGGCGAACAGCGCCGTAAAGGCGAGCACCGCACGGGTTAGACGGTTGGCGAGCGCAACGCGGCCGAGCACACCGGATTCAGGCGTGTCGAGCAGGCGACGG
>URTD01000160.1 GCA_900550735.1 uncultured Collinsella sp. | reverse complement strand
GTTGCGGCGGGCGGTGATTGCCCAGCGCGATGCTCTTGATTTGGACTTGCGGGCGGCGAAGTCTGCTGATATCTGTGCGCGGCTGGTTGAGCTGCTGGGCCGCTTAGATGCCGCGGCGCCGCGCATCGTTGCCGTCTATGCCGCGATGGGTTCCGAGGCAGACCCTGCCGCGTTTGCCGCTGCGGCCGCCGCGCGCGGCTGGCGCGTGGCCTATCCGTGCATGCTCTCGGCAACAGACACCGTGGCTTGTGGCCAGCGCATGTGTATGCGGGCAGTTGCCGCCGACGATGCGTCCGCGGCTCCGTTTATCGCCCACCCTACGCGGGCCTTTGCGGCCACGGACATCGACAGCAACCACTTCCCTATCGTGCCTGCCGAAGCTCTCGACATGATCGTCGTGCCGCTCGTGGCCTTCGACCAAACCGGCGCGCGCCTGGGCTACGGCGGCGGTTGCTACGACCGCTACCTGCCCATGCTCTCGCCCGCATGCCAAATCATCGGCATCGCCTTTGACGAGCAGCGTGTCGACCGCGTTCCCACCGACGCTCACGACCTGCCGCTACCCCACATCATCAGCGCCTAATCGCCGCCATATCAGCCACGGCTACAGCAGTACCATCGCAGCCTAGTGCTCCTCGCCGGCGCGGGCCAGGTCGTAGGGCGTGGTCTGGTAGACGTAGTAGTTGAGCCAGTTGGTGTAGAACAGCTGAGCTTGGCTGCGCCAGACGTTGCGCGGCTCGGCGGAGGGGTCGTCGCCCGGGAAGTAATGCGCCGGCACCTCCGGGTTGAGCCCGCGCTTCACATCGCGCTCGTACTCCAGGCGCAGCGTATCGGTGTCGTACTCGGGATGGCCAAAGACAAAGAAGCGACGGCTGTCGGTCGACTTGACGATGTACAGGCCCACCTCGTCGGACACGGCCACGACCTCAAGCTGCGGCTCGGCCTCCACGTCCTCGCGGCGCACATCGGTGTTGCGCGAATGCACGGCATAGAAACGGTCGTCGAAGCCGCGGACCAGCGGGCTTTGCGGCTTCACCAGATAATGCTCGAACACGCCGCTCGCCTTTGCCGGCAGGTCATACTTCTGGATACCGTAATGATGGTACAGACCGGCCTGTGCGCCCCAACAAATGTGCAGCGTAGAGTGTACGTGCGTGGTAGACCAGTCCATGATCTGGCAGAGCTCGGGCCAGTAGTCGACCTCTTCGAACGGCATCTGTTCCACCGGGGCGCCCGTGATAATCAGGCCGTCGTAGTGGATGTCGCGGATGTCGTCGAACGTGCGGTAGAACGTCTCCAGGTGGCCGGCGCTCACGTGCGTGGCCTCGTGTGTTTTGGTGCGCAGCAGGTCCACCTCCACCTGCAGCGGCGTGTTGGAGAGCTTGCGCATGATCTGCGTCTCGGTAGCGATTTTGGTGGGCATGAGGTTGAGGATGAGCACGCGCAGCGGACGGATGTCCTGGTGCAGCGCCCGGTACTCGGTCATGACAAAGATGTTCTCGCTCTCGAGCTGCGCGGCGGCAGGGAGGGCGTCGGGGATGCGAATGGGCATGGATGCTCCTTACGAGTCAGTTGCAGCTATGGTACAACGACCAGCGCCATCCGCGCGAGCACATCGCCCAGCGATACCGTCAGCGGCCCAAATCGCTCCAAAAGTAGAGATTAAGGCATGCCCAAAAATCTATAGCGCTTTAGCCTAGCAAAGTGGCAACAGGACGCTACAATGGTTCGACGCGAAAAACTCGGCCGAAAGGATACATATATGTACCAGACGCGTAAGATCGGTGTGGTCGGCCAGGGCCACGTAGGAGCACATGTCGCCAACAGCCTGCTCATGCAGGGCATTGCCGATGAGCTGTACCTGTGCGATATCAACGAGGCCAAGGTGACGTCCGAGGTCCAGGACCTGCGCGACTCCCTTTCGTTTGTCCCGTACAACACCAAGATCGTCAACTGCTACGACCACTACGAGGAGCTTGCCTGCTGCGACGTCATCGTCAACGCCGCCGGCAAGGTCGCGCTGGCCGCCGGCAACCGCGACGGCGAGCTGTTCTTTACCACCGACGCCGCCCGCACCTTTGCCAAGCGCATCGTCGACGCCGGCTTTGACGGCATCTTCGTGAGCATCTCCAACCCCTGCGACGTCGTGTGCACCGAGCTGTGGCATCTGACCGGCTACGATCCCAAGAAGATTATCGGCTCGGGCTGCGGCCTGGACTCCGCCCGTCTGCGCACCGAGATCTCCAAGAAGGTCGGCGTGAGCCCCAAGTCCATCGACGCCTACATGATCGGCGAGCACGGCTTTAGCCAGCTGGCCGCCTTTAAGGCCGCAACCATCGCCGGCAAGAGCCTCAACGAGCTTCAGGCCGAGAACCCCGACAAGTACGCCTTCGACCACATGGAGGTCGAGGAGCTTGCACGCAAGGGCGGCTATGTGACCTACCAGGGCAAGCAGTGCACCGAGTACGCCGTCGCCAACTCCGCCGCGCGCGTCTGCGCCGCCGTTCTGCACAACGAGCACGCCGTGCTTTCCGCCTCCACGCTCATGACCGGCCAGTATGGCGAGGAGGGCATCTTCACCTCCCTGCCGTGCGTGATCGGCGCCGAGGGCGTCGAGGAGGTCTACACGCTCGACCTTTCCGAGTATGAGCTCGAGGGCTTCCACAAGAGCTGCCAGCACATCCGCGACAACATCGCCCAGCTCGACTGGTGGGAAGCCGAGGCATACGACGCCAAGTAAGCCGCTGGCTGCCGCAACCTTGCGAATCTATGCGCGATACTAAGCGGGCCGCGCCGGAAACCCACCGGCGCGGCCCGCTTTTTACGCACGCTGTTCGCTTGCGAATCGAAGGTGAATGCTTTTCCCGTTACCTAGTACTGCTCGATGCCCATGTAGCGACGAATCTCAGGGCTGTGGTCGAACACCTTTCCGCGGGCGGCGCGCAGCTCGCAGCTCATGTTGTAGAAGAAGATCGGCTCCAGGTACGAACGCGCGCTGGCGGGCACCTCGCCCACGCCGTACTCGAGTGCATCGAGCACCATAACCGTATCGGTGTGCGTGTTGAGGAACGCAAGAGCGCGCTCCTCCATGGGGCGGCACTCCCCTGCGCCAAGCTGCACAAAGTAAAACACGCCGGGCTCGGTGGCTTCGAACGGGCCGTGGAAGTACTCGCCGGAGTGAATATAGCAGCAGTGCTGCCACTGCATCTCCATGAGCGAGCAGATGGCCATGGCGTAGGTCTGGCTAAAGTTGGGGCCGGATCCCAGGATATAGAAGAACTTGTGCTGCTGACAGAGCTCGGCAAAGCGGGCGCCCAGCTCGGCGTTGACCTTCTCGCGGGCGGCGGGCAGCAGCGCATCCATCTGCTTTAGGCCCTCGTACATGTCGGCGAGTGACTCGTAGCCTTCCTGCTGGTCGAGCAACTCGGCGGCGATCAGAGCGCCAATGCCCTGCGGCACCTCAGCCTGCGACACGCCCTCACCCCACGGATAGACCCAGGTAGTCCACTTGCCGTTGTCGATCTTTGAGCCCTCGCAGTCGGTAAGGGCAATGACCTCGGCACCGGCGGCCAGCGCCATCTCGCAGCCGTCGACGACCTCCTGCGTGTTGCCGCTGTGGCTGCAGGCGATGACGAGCGACTTCTCGCCAAGACTCTTGGGAGCCATCAGGCAAAACTCGCGCGCCGTGTAGACCGTCGAGGTAAACGTGGTGGCCTCACGCTTGAGCAGCTCGTTGGCCGGCATGAGATCGATCATCGAACCGCCGCAAGCGATCCAAAAGACGTTCTCGATCTTGCCCTTGCGCTCGATGATTTCCTGAACCAGATCATGTGCGTTCATGCTGATGCTCCTCCTTGTGGGGCGGCTTTGAACGACGACAGCTCGTACCTGCTGTCGTTCTATGTTGTCCTATTTATAGCACGTGTAACAACGCCCGTGAAGTCATCTCAGCAAATTTGTTCTATGTTGTTCTATCTATGGACGTTAGATGTCGAAGACGTAGCGCGAGCCCACGATCTTTTGGCGGCCGAGCAGTAGAGGG
>URTD01000159.1 GCA_900550735.1 uncultured Collinsella sp. | reverse complement strand
CGCAGCGTCGGCCAGTTACGGCGTTTGGTAAAACGCCGTAACTAACGAACTCCGTACTGCTCGTAGTAAGCATCGATGGCGGCCTTGAGCTCGTCGTCGATGACGACCTTGCCGTCGATCTCGTGGTTGTAGAGAGTCTCGACGACCTCGGCCATGGAAACGATGCTCGCGACGGGAAAACCGTACTTGGCCTCGATCTCCTTCTGCGCGGTGGTCACGCCGCCCTTGCCGACCTCCATGCGGTTGAGGGACACGATCAGGCCCTTGATTTCGACGTCGGCAGCAGCCTTAACCTTGGGATAGGTCTCGTCGATGGACTTGCCGCTGGTGGTGACGTCCTCGACCATGACCACGCGGTCGCCGTCCTGGGGCTCATAACCCAGCAGGTTGCCCTTGTCGGCACCGTGGTCCTTGGCCTCCTTGCGGTCGCAGCAGTACTTGACCTCCTTGCCGTACAGCTCGTGGTAGGCAATTGCGGTCACGACGGCCAGCGGAATACCCTTGTAGGCCGGTCCAAACAGCACATCAAAGTCGTCGCCAAAGTTATCGTGGATGGCCTGGGCGTAATACTCGCCCAGCTTCTTGAGCTGATAGCCTGTCACGTAAGCGCCGGCGTTCATAAAAAACGGGGACTGACGGCCGCTCTTGAGTGTAAAGCTGCCGAACTTAAGAACGTCGGACTCAACCATGAACTTGATGAACTCTTGCTTGTAAGCCTCCATGAGGGCTCCTCTCGTAATCGCGTACGTGCCTTCCAGTTTAGCGCAGGCGAAGCGTCGATGCGGGCGCGCTTTGAGGCCACGGCATTCTGCAAAGGCTTTGTCGGGGGCAATGGTTTTCCGAACAATGGGGTTGACATCGCAAACCCCCTCATCAAGAATACGGGCGGATTAAAAAGGGGTACGAGATACCCAAAGCGCGCCGCGCTCGGCCTTTAGGAGGTGTGCCATGGAAGGCAGTCCTAGTCGAAAAACCTGCATGTCGCCCTCGGCACGCCGTGAGGATTCCGCATACGCATAACCACCAACAACAGATCGTCAAAACCACCACAAAGATGCCTGTCCCCTTTGTGGTGGTTCGCGAGCATGACGTGAGCGACATCTAGGTTTTTTTGCAATTCAATACGACACGTACGCTAACTCCCTTCAACAAGGAGGACCCTATGCTGATGCTCAAAACCGCCACGGTACTCGAAGCCATCTCCAAGCGCCGCCGCACGGCGCGCCCTGCCGCTCGCCCCGGCCTGTCCAAGAACACCATATTCGCCGCCACCCATAGCGCCGAGGACGCTCTCGTACTGCTTGACGCCACGGCAAACGGCCTCACCGCCGAGCAGGCAACCGAGCGCCTGGACGCCTCCGGCCCCAACACCATCGAGGCACCGACCAAGACGCTCGCCCGCCGCATCGCCGACGCCTTCATCGATCCCTTCGCCGGCATCCTCGCCGCGCTCGCGCTGGTCTCGCTCTACATCGACGTGCTCGCCGTGCCCGAGCCGCAGCGCGACCCCTCCACGGTCATCGTCATCGGCATCATGCTGCTGGTATCGGGCGGTATGAAGTTTATCCAGGAAGCCCGCAGCGGCAATGCGGCAGAGGCCCTCAAGGACCTGGTCTCCAACACTTGCACCGTTCTGCGCGACGGCGAGCGCATCGAGATCCTCTTCGACGAGCTCGTCCCCGGCGATGTGATCCGCCTCTCTGCCGGCGATATGGTGCCGGCAGATGCCCGCATCATCACCGCGCGCGACCTGTTTGTGATCGAGTCCGCGCTCACGGGCGAGAGCGAGGCCGTCGAGAAGCCCTCTGCCGCAGCTGTCATTGAGGGCGCCGACAGCTCCGCGTTGCCGCTGTCTGCCTGCAAGAACATCGTCTTTACCGGCACCTCCGTGCAAAACGGCACCGCCATGGCACTCGTCGTTGCCACCGGCTCGGACACATACCTGGGCGGCATCGCCAAGATGCTCAACGGGCGCGGCGAGAAGAGCGCGTTTGACCGCGGCGTCTCGAGCGTCTCCATGCTGCTCGTGCGCCTCATGCTCGTTATGGCGCCGGCGGTCTTTGCCATCAACGCCGCCACCAAGGGCAACGTCATCGATGCGCTGTTGTTCGCCACGAGCGTGGCCGTGGGCATCACGCCGCAGATGCTTCCCGTCATCGTGACCACGAGCCTGTCGCAGGGCGCCAAGGACCTCGCCCGTCGCCAGGTTATCGTCAAGGAACTGCCGGCGATCCAAAACCTCGGCGCGATGGACGTCCTGTGCTGCGACAAGACCGGCACCCTCACCGAGGACCGCATCGTGCTCGAGCGCTACCTCAACACCGACGGCAACGAGGATGCACGCGTGCTGCGCCATGCGTTTTTGAACAGCTTCTTCCAGACCGGCCTCAAAAACCTTATCGACCTGGCCGTCATCGACCGTGCCGATGTGACGCCCTCGACCGTCGTGCCCGATTCCATGCTGGGCCAGAGCCTGCGCGACCGCTATACCAAGGTCGACGAGGTGCCCTTCGATTTCTCGCGCCGTCGCCTGAGCGTAGTTGTCGCCGACGCCCAAGGCAAAACCCAGATGGTTACCAAGGGCGCTGCCGAGGAAATGCTCGAGATCTGCTCCTTTGTCGAGGTCGATGGCATCGCTCAGCCGCTCACCGACGAGAGGCTCGCCCAGATTCGAAAGCAGGTCGCCGGACTTAACGCCGAGGGCCTGCGCGTGATTGCCGTGGCGCAGAAGACCAATCCGCGCTGCGTGGGCGAGTTTGGCATCGCCGACGAGTGCGACATGGTGCTGATGGGCTTTTTGGCCTTCCTCGATCCGCCCAAGGCGAGTGCCGCGGGCGCCGTCGCCACCCTCGAGGCCAAGGGCGTGGCGGTCAAGGTCCTGACCGGCGACAACGATCGCGTCGCCGCCACCGTCTGCGAGCAGATCGGTATCGACGCGAGCAATGTCTTGCTGGGCTCCGAGATCGATGCGCTCGATGACGCCGAGCTTGCCGAGCGCGCCGAGCACACCCACCTCTTCGCCAAGCTCTCGCCGCTGCAGAAGGCGCGTCTGGTGCGCGTCATGCGCGAGCTGCTCGGCCACACCGTGGGCTTTATGGGCGACGGCATCAACGACGCCGCCGCCATGCGCGCGAGCGACTGCGGCATCTCGGTCGATTCGGCCGTCGACATCGCCAAGGAATCCGCCGATATCATCTTGCTTCAGAAGGACCTGGGTGTGCTCGAGCGCGGCATCATCGAAGGCCGCCGCACCTACGGCAACCTGCTCAAGTACCTCAAGACCACGGTGAGCTCCAACTTTGGCAACGTACTGTCCGTGACCGTCGCGAGCCTGTTCCTGCCGTTTTTGCCCATGAGCGCCCTGCAGCTGGTGTTGCTGTCGCTGGTCTACGAGATCGTGTGTATCGCGCTGCCGTGGGACACCGTCGATGACGCCTGGACCGCCCGTCCGCGCGCCTGGGACGCCGCGTCCATTAAGGGCTTTATGCTCGAGTTGGGTCCCGTGAGCTCGCTGTTTGACATCGTAACCTTCGCCGCGCTCTTCTTTGTGGTGTGCCCTGCCACCGTAGGCGCAAGCTGGTCCGAGCTCGCCGGGACGGGCAACGCCGCAGGCATGGCGGCCTTTGTGGCGCTCTTCCAGAGCGGCTGGTTTGTCGAGTCCATGTGGTCGCAGACGCTCGTGATCCACATGCTGCGCTCCCCGCGCCTGCCGAGCCCGCGCGACCACGCCGCGCCCGCGCTGTGCGTTCTCACCGTACTGGGCCTGGCGCTCGTCACCTGGCTGCCGGCAAGCCCCATCGCCGATGCGCTCGGCCTCTTGCCGCTGCCGGCGAGCTTCTTCGCGCTGCTCATCGGCATCGTCACCGCCTACATCGCGCTCACTCAGCTGGCAAAGCGCCGCTACATTGCCCGCCACGGCGAGCTGCTGTGACGCCCGAATCGTGGCGCGCGACCCATCAGGCGGTCAAAAAGTCCCGTCTCAAGTTAAACCACTCATTTAAGTACGTCCCCAATGAGTGCGGCGGAATGGCTCCCCTTGACAGCTTAAAGCCGTCATGCAGGAACCATTCCGTCGCAGCCTTATGAAAGGGACTGGG
>URTD01000158.1 GCA_900550735.1 uncultured Collinsella sp. | reverse complement strand
ACGACGGTATTGGTCAGCAGCTTGCCGCGCTCCTTCATGTAGCAGCCGTAGATGTACAGGATATGGTCGCCAGTGATGACATTACCCTTTTCATCCACACACAGGCAACGATCAGCATCACCGTCATAGGCAAAACCGATGTCCAGCCCCTTCTCTACCACGAACTTCTGCAGACCCTCAATGTGGGTAGAGCCCGCATTGTTGTTGATGTTCAGACCGTTGGGCTTGTTGTTGATAACATAGGTGTCAGCTCCCAGAGCATCAAACACAGACTTAGCGATGTTCCAGGAACTGCCGTTGGCGCAGTCCAGACCAACCTTGACACCCTTGAAGGAGTAGATTCCGAGGCTGATCAGATAGCCCATGTAGCGGTTGCGGCCGGACACATAGTCCACCGTGCAGCCAATGTGTTCCCGGTGAGCAAAAGGCAGCTCCGACCAGTCCTTATCAAACACATGGAGTTTGCCATCGATGTAATCCTCGATGAGCTCCAGTACGTCCTCGTCCATCTTAAAACCGTCGCTATTGACGAGCTTAATGCCGTTATCGCAAAACGGGTTGTGGCTCGCGCTGATCATGATGCCGCAATCGAAGCAGCCCTCCACGGTCTGATGCGCCACGCCCGGCGTCGGGATCACGTGCAGCATATAGGCGTCCGCACCGCTCGCGACCAGACCGCTCACCAGCGCCGCCTCGAACATATAACTCGAGCGACGTGTGTCCTTGCCCACGATGACGCGCGCCTTAGCACTGCGGTTGGCGCCGTAATACCAGCCCACAAAACGGCCAATCTTATAAGCGTGCTCTACCGTCAGCCCAACGTTGGCCTCACCGCGAAAGCCGTCGGTGCCAAAGTACTTCATGCGCTCTCCTTACAAAATAGGGGCGGACAGATTGCCTGTCCGCCCCAAAATGGTACTCGATTATCTGCGCTACCAGAAAAACCCTACGCCGACGCGCTGTCGCGAGCCGCCTGGCATGTAGGGGTCTGACGCAGCGTAAGCGGCTTGTCCCCCGCCTCGGCCGACGTGGTCAGCGTATACGTGATCGTCGTCGTCTCGCCAGCATGCAGGTCAACGGTGCCCGAATAGAAGGGGATTCCATGCCACGTAGCGGCACCAAGACCAAACTGGGTACCCTCAACCGTAAGGTCACTGATGTTGCCACCCGTCGGGGCAAACAACGAGACATTCAGACGCTCGTCGTCACGCGCGGCATCGGGTGCGCTCGCCGCAACGTAGTCGGGCAGCTTGCCAGCCTCCTCCTGCGTCATGATGTTCGTCAGGGTAACGGTGATGCGATAGGAGCACGTGCCGTCACCGTTCTTGATGCCCTGACCAATCTGAGTGTCGGCGTTCAGATACCAGTCGAGCTTGGAGAAGCTCAGGTTGTTAAAGTAAACGCCGGCAACGGGATCGGCACTCGGATCATCCGAATCGGGCAGCGAAGCGTCAATGCCTGTCTCTTTGATGGCATTCTGCTCATCATCGTTTCTCATCCACGCGATCAGGCGGCCCTCTTCGGCACCGCGCTCAACGGCGCTGACAAGCTTCGTAACATCGACATCGCCGATACCGCCAAGGACCTTGTCGAAGGCAGCGCTGGCGACGGATGCAAAGATGCCGTCCGACTCCTCGACCGGATAGTTCCAGTACACATCATGCATGAGGACCTTTGCGGCGTTGGTGCCGTCGACAACCGTTCCGTCGGGCAGTGACACGTTACCGACCAGGCCCAGCAGATACTGCAGGAACACCGGGTCGATACCGATGACGCCATCAACGTCCTGTCCATACTGGGACTTCCACAGCGCGGCGACACGCTGCGAGTTGCGGGGCCAATCAGGCGAATAGGTATTGCCCGAGTTGTACAGGTTGCTGTGGTTGCCGAACAGCGCCTCATCCTCTTCGTCGACGCTCTCGACCGCCTCATCCTCGCTGAGTCCAATGCGGGGAACAAACTCGCCAATCGACATCTGACCGTCGGTGACCGAAATCAGGCCCTGCGAACCGCCAAAGCCGCCGCAGGCACGAATCTCGACGTTGTTCATGGCGTACATAAGGTAGTTGCGCGTCTGGCCGTTGGCGCCGAGCATCTGGGGAAGGACGGGGGCGACCTTCTCCGCCGCGTCAACCGCACCGTTGAGGGTGGCAAAGCCGTCCTTGGCCTTATCGACCAGCTCGGTCACCTGGGAAATATGAGTATCGCCAATGCCCTGGACCTTCTCGTTGGCGCTCTTGAACACCTTCGAGCTGCTGGAAAGCGAATCGGCGACCGCCTGCAGCGCGGACACGTTAATCATGCCGTCCTGGAACAGCTTGCCGGGCGTAGCCTGCGAGAGGTTGTCGGCCATGGGAACCAGCGCATTGCTCGAGACATCGGACAGGGCGTCAATCATGGTGCGGGCCGCATTGATATCGCTGCCATACACCGGGACAAACGAAGCCGCCGCCCACAGCGGGCTCGAGGTCTCCGCCTTCATGCTGTTACAGAGCTCATCGATCTTCTTCGCGTCGTCAGGCAGCGTCGAAAAATCGCCCGACGTGACCTTGTCCTTAAGGCCACCGACGATCTCGACAGCCTCCTTCGCTTCGCTCTTTACGGTCTTTGCCGAGTTAAGCAGCATAAAGCCGCTTGCGCCAAGCACAACGAGAAGCACCGCGACTACAGCGGCAATAATGGCGCCGGTGTGACACTTTTTGCGCTCGCCCTTGCGATGGCGATGACGGACCAGACCGTCAGAGGTCGAACTCGACGAAGCGTCGCTACCGTAGTTCAAACCAAAATCGTAATAATCTTCCTTGGAACCCGAGCCCGCAAACTCGGCACCGCTATCATCCAGGCGGGCGAACGTGCCAGTCTCGGAGGCGCCGGTGTAAATCGTGCCAAGGTTACCCGTAAGCCCCGCGCCACCGGCAGAGGGAGTATTGTTGGCGGCCTTGCCGGCATTAACGTTGCCGGCGCCATTCGCGGCGTTGGCAGCACCCGCGTTGTTCGCGGGTACTGAAGGAGCCCCGCTCGGCTGCGACGTGGAGGTTGCACCGTCCGCAAAGACATTTCCTCTTGCACGGCCGGTCTTTTTTGCCTTTTGAGACTGCTCGTACAGAGCGGTAAACATCGCCGTCTCGCCCGGGGACACGCGCTTACCGGAACCGCCCTGTCCAGCGCCGCCCGGCGTGCCGGCCTTACCAGCCCCGTTCGGACGCGGCGGAACTGCAGGGCGGCCGCTATCGCTGCCCTTAAAGTGATTACCAGCCATAAAGAAATCCTCGCAATTGAGTCGCAATGAAAAAGTCCATAACGTTACTAGTTTATGGCATTTTGAGCATCGACAGCTAAACTCCAGACACGGACATCAATTGGCGAAAATGCGGCACAACACCTTTTCTGTCTTGGCGGCGGCGCTAGCTACACCGTGAGGAACATCATCACGATGATCATGACAAAGCCGATAAGGTCGGTCGGCAAAAACACCGTCCCCAGCATAACGGCGCTGGTGATGGTCGCCGAAACCGGCTCCACAGTTCCGATGAGGCTCGCGCGCACCGAGCCGATGTCCTTAACGCCCTGCATATAAAGCATGTAAGCAAAAAACGAGCCGATAACCACGAACACCGCGAGCGCCTCGATGCCGGCAGCGTCGAGCGCCGGCATATGCGCCCAGGGCTGCACGAAGACGCACGAGACCACGCCCGCCGTGAGCATTGCCGAGCCCGTGACGATGGGGCTGCCGTATTCGGGCAGGATCTTGGCGGGAATCACCGCCATACACGCGGCGCTGACCGCACACATAAGACCTGCTGCCAGGCCAAGCGGCGAGATATTCAGGCTGGTGGGGTCGCCGCCGGTGGCGATTAAAAAGGTTCCACCCAGAGCCAGGCCAATGCCGATGACTTCGCGAGTACGCGGCATGCGGCGATCGGTCACGCAGGCGTAGCCCATGATGATAACGAGCTGCAGGCACTGGAGCACCGTCGCGGTTCCGGCGTTCGTCAGGCGCACGGCCGAAAGATAGCAAAACTGGTTGAACAGCAGGCCAAAAGCGGTAAAGAGCAGCAGCTGCTTGCGATCAGCGGGCGTCGTCCAAAGCTTGACCAGGCGTGCGCGATCGCGCGTG
>URTD01000157.1 GCA_900550735.1 uncultured Collinsella sp. | reverse complement strand
GCACCCTCGCCTTGAACCCTGGCGCCCACGCAAACGAGCTCGACGAGCGGGTTGCGACGACGCAATGTGCGCTTGACGTCGTCGATTACGGCACCCGAAAGCGAGGTAACGACCGCCACGCGTGAGCAGAACACCGGAATGCGACGTTTGCGCGCTTCGTCCATCAGCCCCTCGCGGCGTAGCTTTTCGGCCAGTTGCGCCACTTGTTGACGCAGCAGGCCCTCCCCCGCCAGCGAGAACGAGCGAGCGACAAAGCTCATGCGGCCCGTGGCCTTATAGAGATTGAAGCTGCCCTTAAAGCTCACCTGCATGCCGTCGCGCAGATCGAACGTGCGCTTGAGATAGGCGCCCTTCCAGATGATGCAGTCGACGGCCGCCGAGTCGTCCTTGATTTGGAAGTAGCAGTGGCCGCTTCGGGCATTGGGACCACGGAAGCCCGTGACCTCGCCCAGGACGCTCAGCTGCGGAATGGCATCGAGCGCACCGGCAGCGATCTCTACCGCCTGACTCACGCTGAGCTCCTTGCGCTCCTGCTCATCCGAACCGTCGAACTCGGCGGAAACGGCATTGCCGGTCAGATTCCAGCCTGCCACGCAGCCTCCTTTCGTCATCGTGCACATGGGCTCCGGCCCTGCGCAAATTCAAGTCCAACACATAGTACAGCGCCGCGGGGACACAAATCTCCGCGGCGCCTGTCAAGCCAATTTGTTATCGGTTGGAGTTTCTGTTGTAGCGAGCCATAAGATAGAGCAGCTGAATGATCGAAGTGAGCGCTGCGGCAACATAGGTAAGCGCGGCTGCCGTCAGGACCTTCTTGGCACCGTTGACCTGCTTGGAGCTCATACCCGACTGCTCGATATACGCCACGGCGCGGCGGCTGGCATCAATCTCGACCGGCAGCGTAACCAACTGGAACAACACACTAAACGAGAAGAAGATCAGCGCGAGGGTCGTGAGTCCCGCGATGTTCATAAACAGACCCATGAGCAACACGATGGTCCAAGTGTTCTGGGTAAAGTTGACGACCGGCACGAGGGCTGTGCGTACCTTCATCATGGCATAACCACTTTGACGCTGGGCGGCATGGCCCGCCTCGTGGCAGGCGACGGCAACGCTTGCGACCGACCCGCCTGAACGGTTGGCATCCGACAGATACAGGTTGTTGTCCTGCGGGTTGTAATGATCGGTGAGCTCACCAGCGACGCCCTTGATACCCACGGCGTTGCAGCCGCTGGCGTCGAGCATGCGGCGAGCGACCGTGGCGCCCGTGTCGCCGTCCGAGCGAACCTTGGACCAGGTTTTATATGTCGAGTTGATATAGTTCTGTGCGGCAAGGCCAAGCACCGTGCAGACAAGAACAACCAGCAGGTACAGCGGGTCAATGCCAAAGCCGTATCCATAGTAATAGGGCATGCGAATTCCTCCGAATCGAGTTACACGTTGAAGGCATTCTACCCACTCGCCCAGCCAACGAGACGCCATCGATGTTTTGGCATTGCTGCTCTAGAACGTTTGCAGCGTTTGGTAAAACCGCGTAACTATAAAAGCTCGATTTTGCCGTCCTTCACGGTGAGCCCCATGTTGCCCGAGAGCAGATCGTCCAGACGCGAGCCCACAAGCTCAAAGCGCCAGCCTTCGCGCAGGGGGCTCTGCTCGGGGTGCTCAATATAGTCGGCCAGGTCATCGCGCGAGGCAATGACCGAGGTCGCCACGCCCGAGCGCTCGGCAACTAGGCGAATGAGCGCATACATCAGGTCCGTCACGCTCTCCAGCTCCGGCGAAATCTGACGGTGCCCGCGCACCATGAGCGGCAGGCGATCGTGCGGGCAGCTCGCGCCGCGCTTGATGGCCATGAGCGCGCCGTCCACATCGCGCTCCCCCAGCTGATCGGTGCCGCGGATGCTGCGGAACTCCTCAACGCGCACAGGATTGCGCTTGACGAGCGCCAGCAGCGTGTCGTCGGACATGACCCACTTGCGCGGGATGTTACGGCGCTCGGCGCGGTCCTCGCGCCAGGCGGCGAGCTCGCGCGCGATGCCCAACTGGTGACGGCTGCACGAATTGATGCGTTTGACCTTGCGGAACGCCTCGTGGCGATCGGCGCGATAGTGCGACTCGTCAGCCAGCGGGCGCAGCTCGTCGAGCACCCAGTCCACACGGCCCAGCTCGCGCAGGCGGCTCATCATCTCGGTATAGGCGACGATCAGGTACTTGACGTCATCGATCGCGTACTCAATCTGCTTATCGGTCAGCGGGCGACGCGACCAGTCGGTCAGCGACTCGGTCTTGGGCAGCGATACGCCGCAGAACGTCTGAACAAGCGCGCCATACGAAATCTGCTGGCGCTCGCCCAAAAAGGCGGCGGCCACCTGCGTATCGAAAATCGGTCGCGGCAGCACGCCCACGGTATGGAGCATGACCTCCATATCCTGCGAGCACGCGTGGAAGACCTTGATCACGCTCTCGTCGGCCATAAGCTCGGCCAGCGGCGATAGGTCGTCGATTACCAGGGGATCGACCGCAACGCTCTCGGCAGGGGTGGCAATCTGAACCAAGCACAGACGCGGATGAAATGTGCGCTCGCGCAAAAACTCGGTATCGACGGCAATCGCGTCGAACTCACGGGCGCGCTGGCAAAAGTCGAGTAGAGCCTGATGTGTGGAAATGTACATATCAACCCATCGAATAAGGTTAGGCCCGAAAAACACGGGTAGGATATCGGCATTGCCTTACAACTATACTCGGTTAGTCACAGAACGGGAACGTAAGTATGCGCTGCCTTATCATCCACAACCCGGCATCGGGCCCCAGCTCAGATGAAATCTACGCATTTACGCACGCCCTCGCGCAGGGCGGCGACGAGGTCGTGATGCGTTTTATCGGCGATGGCATGGAGCCCGAGGACGCCGTGGCAGACGTGCGCGAGTTTGACCGCGTGGTCGTTTCGGGCGGCGACGGCACCGTCTCCAACGTGCTCGATCAGATGCGCGGATGCGGTGTCCCCACGCTCGTCTTCCCCTCCGGTACGGCCTGCCTGTTCTTCAACAACATCGGCAATGCCCCCGAGGCAGCGGCGCTTGCCAAGGCTTGCCGCGCCGGTCGCACGGTCAAAGTCGACATGGGCGAGCTCTTTTGGCTCGACGAGGACGGCAACGAGAAGCGCCACGGCTTTATCATCATCGCCGGCTCGGGCTTCGACGCCGAGATCATGATGAAGGCCGCCCCCACCAAAAACGACATCGGCGAGATCGCCTACTTCCTCTCTGCGCTCGCCACGCCCAACCCTACGGTAGCGCACTTTACCATTGAGCATGACGGCATTGTCGAGGAGCTCGACGGCATCTGCTGCATGGCCGGCAACACCTCGGTCATCCAAAACGACATCAACCTGTTCCCCGACTGCCGCATGAACGATGGCATGGTCGACATTGCGGTCATCGAACCCGTGCGCACCGTGCAGCTGTTGCCTACTGTGATCACCGCTGCGCTTGACCCCGCCGGCAAGGTACTCGGCCGCCCGCAGTTCAAGATCATCCAAACCAAGGAAGCCAAGATCACCTGCACCCCATCGCTGGGCATGCAGTTCGATGGCGAGATTATCTCCAGCAATTCGGGCGTCTTTGGAGCCCGCGCGCTTCCGCAATGCCTCGACCTCATCGTCGACGAATTCTCCCCGCTCGGAAAATAGGAGGACCCTATGAACGACAATCCCCTGCTCGGCTTTATCATCATCGTTTTGGCCATGCTCGTCGGCTATGCGATCAACGTGATCCACCGCCGGAAGAAGTAATTCCATATTGGCATGATATTCATCCAATTATCGTCTCCCCTGCCGTTTATGCATTTGCCAAACAGCAGGGGATTCTCATTTCGGGCATTCCCAGCTACTTTATTCGGCTACAGTAATTGCAGGGCGTCTTTATTAAAATAAAGCTACAAACTGAGTATAATTAACCGCTCATCGCATATTTCATCACGCTTATCGAGTAAGTTTCTTTCATAGATGAATATTGTTTCTAGTTCGTTACGCTAATGAGGTGTCTTTATTGGCTGAAGCCCTCTGGCGACAGAGGGCTTTCGCACGCTGGGAGGGAAAATGAGGAAAACTCACCCCGTCAACGCGCTCAAA
>URTD01000156.1 GCA_900550735.1 uncultured Collinsella sp. | reverse complement strand
CGAGCATGCTGCCAAGTTCGCTGAGCTGCTGGGCGATGTGGTGACCGACTCCACCAAGAAGAACCTGGAGATGCGTGTGGAGGCTGAGAACGGCGCCACCGCCGGCAAGACCGATCTTGCCAAGCGCGCCAAGGCCGCCGGCCTCGATGCCATCCACGACACCGTGCACGAGATGGCTCGCGACGAGGCCCGCCACGGCAAGGCTTTCGCCGGCCTGCTCAAGCGCTACTTTGGCTAAGCCAGCAGCCTGAGAGATAATCTCTAGCTTCATAAGGTCCGGACCGCATGGTTCGGGCCTTTTTTCGTGTCTCGAGAACTCGTAAACGCCCTGAAATAGGACCGCCTTCGGCATCGGTTTCTCGTCAAAGCCTAAGTGAGTAGACTTTTTGGAACTTGCCGTGCAGACCGTCCGCATTGCTTTATAAAGCCGCAGGTAAATGACTTGTTGCAAAACGGCCTGGTCGCCATCACACCAAAAGTCTACTCACTTAGATCCGCAGGCGTCCACGATCGAGCCTTTTTGTGTCTAACGGGCATCTTTTCGTCGATTACTCCCAATTTTGTCCAGTCAACGAATAGTTCAGATCGGAGTAATGCCTCGGCCCTTTGCTCATCCGAGCTTTTATCACTATATTCAACATCGAGCATCCTGCATACGGCCTTAACGATCGCGCGGAATCTATCCTCATCGGATATCTGTCCGTGTGTCAGGAGAAGCACGTCGTAGCCCATGGTCTGAAGCGCCGTCATGCGGTCAGCGTCACGCAAACCATCCCCCGCGCGTCCGTGCGAGGCCTTTCCCTGACATTCAATGGCCACCTGCCGCCTCCCGTCCGGCGAAGAAAGAAGTAGGTCGATATATATGTGGGACTTTCCCACAATCGCTCGAGCACTTGTGCTTAGTATCACTTCGACATTGAGCTCTATGCCGCAAAAACCTTCGCCCCCCAGAGATCGCGGTAGTCCAAGCAACAAATACGCCTCGACCTCAAAAGGCGATGCGGCACCCAATGGAACGAGATGTGATACCGCCATAAATCGATTGCCGTAACGCATCCCACAAACATCCGAACAAAAACGGTCAAGGTCTCCACCCAAAACCAAGGCGTCGCGACGCCATAAATTTGAGGCGGTGCCGCCCTCGGACGGACAACGCACCCAACCCAACGTTGTCGAAATCGCACCCGAATCAATTGCACGCGAAAGTTCCGCCTCAAGTGCCGCAGGCAGGGCACACACCGCAAACAAGCCGCACATCTCCGCCAACACAAAAAGAAGCTGGAGATCCGTCAGATGTCGCGACATGATGAATGCCGTCAGTAGAGGAGACGTAACCAAAAATCCTTGTTCCGTTTCCAGCACGGATTCCCTAGGAAGCTCACCAAGAAAGAGCCGCTGCCTAATGCTGGCAGGACAAGTCCGCTTGTTTCTCGTCCGAACCAATGTATACAACGGAAAACCGAGCGCGACCGCAGCCGTCGGGTTGCGGGCGAGATCATATCGCTGCCGGTCTTCTTCCGGTCGTGGAAGCGGCGGACACAAAGCGCGGACTTGAGGAGGCAAACGCCAGTACCTAAAAGCCGATATGTCACAAAGTAGATCCTTCATAGGCACAGGAAAACACGAATTTCAACCCAGTCAGTCACGCATTGGCGCGAACGCACCAAAAATAGCGCCGAACGGACTGCAAAGTTTTCAACAGCCCTCCCCAACTGGCCAAAAGCTTGCCAAGAGCTGGACGAAGCCCTGTTGAAAACCCCATTTTTTTTCTCATGCAGGAGCTTTGCGCGGCAAGTGAGTAGACTTTTTTGAACATCCCGAGCAGGCCGGTCATCCTGCTTTTCAAAACCGCAGGTAGATAGCTTGTTACAAAACTTCCTGGTCGCCAAAGTGCTAAAAGTCTACTCACTTAGGTTGCAGAGTGCCCCCCATTAGCTGCAATTCCAAGGTAGTTAGCACTTTTGGACTCAGATCGTCATACTGGACAAGAATTTGAGTTGAGTTTTCAGGGACAGATGCGCCATCGGCACACCAATAACAGTCACTGATATCGACAAAAGGGATGCTCGAGCGCGCGAGAGCCTGCGCAAAAGAGCTTCCGCCCGTTCCACGCTCCGCAACCACGGTACAGTAAAGGCCCGCATCTGCCTGCTCGATCGAGACCTCCCCTGCCGGAAACGCTTTCCGCACAAGCGCCATCAGGCCATCACGCGCCTCACGAGCACGAACGCGCACGCGGTTCACATGCCGCTCGTAATCACCCGATTCCAGCAAACGAGCCAAAGCGACCTGGTCGACAGAACTCACCGACGAGGCATAGAAACCAAGGTTGCACCTAAACCGCTCCATCAGCTCATCGGGCAGCACCATGTACGCTAGACGCAACGCCGATGAAAGGCTCTTCGAAAACGTGTTGGTGTAGATAACCGACTGGGCGGCATCAATCGACGCGAGCGCGGGAATCGGCTTCCCGGCAAGGCGAAACTCACAATCAAAGTCATCTTCGATGAGATACCGACCTGGTCGCTCAGCGGCCCAGCTCAGAAGCGCATAGCGACGCGCAATGCTCGTCACAAGACCGGTCGGATACTGATGGGACGGCATCAGGTGAAGGACATCGGTCCCGCTTTTCTGCAGAGTGCTCAAGTCCACGCCCTCATCATCCAACGGGATATGTCGAACTTTGCAGCCCATAGCCTGATAGATACGCGTCAGACGCAAATAGCCCGGATCCTCAACCGCATACACCTTGTCCGCGCCAAGCAACTGAACCAACATGGTATCGAGCAGCTGGGCGCCCGCACCGATAACGATGTTGTTGGGGTCGACATTCATACCCCTTGTCCCGTGCAGATGGTGAGCAATTGCGCGTCGCAGCCGAGCAGTGCCCTGCGCCGGTGCGGGCGAAAAGATTTCGCGCTCGTCTTCGGATGCCAGCGTCGCCCGTAGCGCGCTTTGCCAAAGCCGCGCCGCCTCCAAAGCAGAAGGAGAAAGCGCATCGAATCGCTCGACCTGTCCGTTGACATCATGCACGCTGGGGCCCACAGAGACGGCATCTCGGTCGATGCCCTCCGCAGCCGAAGCCAAAACCGGTGCATCCGGAAGCTCGCAAGCGTAGTAGCCACGACGTGGTATTGAGCAAATATAGCCCTCAGCGAGTAACTGGCTATATGCATTCTCGATGGTAATAACACTGATTCCCAGATGACTGGCAAAGGCGCGCTTAGACGGCAAATGCTCCCCCGCCACAATGCGTCCAGCTACAATATCATCTCGAATTTGCTGGTAAACATACTCATAGAGCGATGCTTCGCCGCGTTTTTCCAAATTGTAGTCAAGCATGAGTTTGCCACCTGACCTTATCGAGCTGTTCAATCTGGTATTAGGCTGACCTTATTATTATCTCGAAAACTGAGTATTTTGCCATACCCAGCTCCCCGATAGGATGTTCCGTCAAGCAATGCACATGCCAACCAAGGGAGCAACCATGGCAGAACAGACCAGCAAGGCCGATCGCGTCAAACTCAATCGCGAACTCGCGCAGATGCTCAAGGGCGGCGTCATCATGGACGTCACCACGCCCGAGCAGGCACGTATCGCCGAGGAGGCAGGCGCCTGCGCCGTCATGGCACTCGAGCGCATCCCGGCCGACATCCGCGCCGCAGGCGGCGTCTCGCGCATGAGCGACCCCAAGATGATCAAGGGCATCCAAGAGGCCGTCTCCATCCCCGTCATGGCCAAGTGCCGCATCGGTCACATCGTCGAGGCGCAGGTCCTGCAGGCCATCGAGATCGACTACATCGATGAGTCCGAGGTTCTCTCCCCTGCCGATGACGTCTATCACATCGACAAGACCCAGTTTGACGTGCCGTTTGTCTGCGGCGCCCGTGATCTGGGCGAGGCGCTGCGCCGTGTTGCCGAAGGCGCCACGATGATTCGCACCAAGGGTGAGCCGGGTACGGGCGACGTCGTTCAGGCCGTGCGTCACATGCGCACGATGAACAAGCAGATTCGCGAGCTCGTCGGCCTGCGTGACGACGAGGTGTTCGAGGCCGCCAAGCAGCTGGCCGTGCCGGTCGAGCTGGCGCGTTACGTGCACGACAACGGCCGACTGCCGGTCGTGAACTTCGCCGCCGGTGGCGTGGCCACCCCGG
>URTD01000155.1 GCA_900550735.1 uncultured Collinsella sp. | reverse complement strand
AGGTCATTGCCGAGCTCACCCGCCGCGGCCTGCGCGTGGGCTCGCTCAAGCATCACGGGCATCACGGCTTTGATATCGACGTGCCCGCTAAGGATACCTGGCGCCATCACCAGGCCGGATCCAAGCACGTGGGCCTTATCTGCGCCACGCGCTGGGCGGAGTACGCCGACACGCGCGAGGAGGACGAGATGCCCGCGCGTGAGCTGCTGTCGCGCTACAACGATGTCGACGTGGTGATCATCGAGGGCTACAAGACCGAGGGCTTCGACAACATCGTGGTCGCGCGCTCCGGTGTCGACCGTCTGCGCGGCAAGAGCTCGCTCGACCTGGTCGACGGTCACACGCTGGCGCTTGCCTGCAACGAGGCCCTGGCGCGTCAGGCCTTCGACGCCGGCTTTGCGACCCGAGCCATCAACATCAACGACGCCCGAGCCATCTGCGATCTCATCCAAGACCATCTGGCCTAAAACCTGCCAAAAAGGGACAGGTTAATTTGGCAGGTTTTACCTGGGCAAACGTCACTTCCACCACAAAGGGGCCAGGCACCTTTGTGGTGGTTTTTGCTTTGGTAGATGTGTGGGACATGCCTTACAATCTACCAAGTAGTTCATGACGGGCGAAAAACGGAGAGAAGGGGCTTGATGCGTCCTTAATGTTTCGTGCGGAATGATTGATTTGACAGACGGTGGCGAATGCCCACCGTCCGCATTCGTATGAAACAAGGAGTCTCCATGCTCGCCTCCCTTTTCTCAAAGCCTCAATCATCGCTGTCCGTGCAGGCCAAGCGCCTGGTGGCGATGCGCTTTCTCATCTACACCGGTTTTCAGACCAGCTACTTTATCGGCGTCATCGGAACGCTCACCTATGCGGACGGCGCTTCGGTCGTCGCGACATCGCTGGCCGTCCTCTTTATGAACGTCTTTGTGATCCTGGGGTCCTTTGCGGGCGGTGCGGCGCTCGACGCCTGGGGCCCACGACGCCATTTCTTGCTGAGCGTCGTCGGCACGTTGGCAACCGGCGCGGCAATCCTCGCCTTTGGCAGCGCGACCGGAACAGTCCTTGCCGGCGCGGTACTCCTGGGCTTTGTGATGGGATTCGCCCAGCCCATCGCCACGTCCTATCCGGCGTATCTCACCGACGACCCTGTCGAGCTCAAAGACATCAACTCCGCCATAACCATGTTCTCCAACGTGAGCATTATCGTCGGCCCCACACTGGGCGGCTTTGTCGCGGCGGCTGCATCGTCACGCGCGGTGTTCGTGCTCATGATGATCTTTACCGTACTGGCGCTCGTCGCCGGTTGGGGCTTTAGGCCGCAAGCAAGTCGCGTCGCCGCGCGCGAAAGTACTCCCGCGGATAGCAGCACAACGGCAAGTACTGCCAATCAAAGCCCCGACTCCAGTAAATCCACCCGCGCCACCTTCGCGACCAGCATCAAGACAGTCTTTACCAACAGCGTCCTCGCGTTACTTTTCTGCATCATCTTCCTCTCGAACTTTGGCTATGGCGCCTTCGATCCGCTGGAGTCGTTTTTCTACCGCGATGTCCTGCACGTCGGTGTTGAGTGGATGGGCTGGCTCTCGTCGGCCAGCGGTGTGGGCGCGGTGCTGGGCGCCGTTATTGCGCTCCGTTTGCCGCCGCACCTGATTAACCTTAAAACGCTGCTCGTGGCGCTCATGTCCGTGGGCCTGGGAAGTCTGCTCTATGTGGGGACACCGTACGTGGGCGTGGCTCTTGTCGGCCAGGTTGCACTGGGCATAGCTTGGGGCGTCGTCAATCCGCTCCACAACACCATCGTGCAAACGACGGCCCCGCTCGAGCAGCTCGGTCGCATCAACTCGGTCATGGGCTTTGGCAACATGTTTGCCGGCGTTGCCCCGCTGGCGATTGCCCCCTGGCTGGCGGCGACGTTTGGCGTGCAGCAGACGCTCGTTGGTGCGGGCATGGTCGTGACGGCGGTTCCCGCGGCGCTGCTGCTGTTTGGACGCCGGCATTTGGATCGTGCCGCAAGGCAGTAAAACCATCACAACATTCGATGAAAATCGCGATTTTGCCGAAAAACGTCGAATGTTGTGATGGTTTGCGCTGCGGGTCAGGCCATCCTGCGGGTCCGGCCACCACAAAGGGGCCAGGCACCTTTGTGGTGGTTTTTGCTTTGACGGGCCGCGCCTGCGCCTTGGTATACCATGTACGCCGTTCACGAATACACCCCACACCGCCGCACAACCCAGAAAGGCCCCCATGGACACCACCTTTAGCCACATCAAAGCCGTGTTCTGCGATATCGACGGCACGCTGCTCACGAGCCAGCACACGGTGTCACCGCGCACCGTGGCGGCGATCCGCGCCCTGCGCGAGCACGGCGTGCTCTTTGGCCTGTGCACCGGGCGCGACGCCCACGCGACCGAGGCCATGTACGAGCTCTGGGGCATCGAAGGCCTGGTAGACGTGCTCGTGGGCTGCGGTGGTGCCGAGGTCATCGGCCGCGCACACGACATCAGCGAGCTGAGCTATCCACTGCCGGGCGAGACCATCGCACGCATCTGCAAGCACATGGCGGACCTTCCGGCAACGCCCGTCTGCCCCCGAGACGGCGTGTTCTACGTGCCCGAGAGCAACGCGTGCGTCGAGCACCTGTCGCGCGTCGACGGCGTGCCCTACCAGGTGGTCGATTTTGCCGAGTTTTTGCGCGAGCCGCAGCCCAAGGTGATGTTTACCATGGCGCCCGAGGTAATGCCGCGGGTGATTGAGCGGGCGTCGACGTTTGCCGATAGCACCGTCAAGGCGGCGGCTCTGCAAACCACGCAGCGCCTCTACGAGTTCATGGATCCGCGCGTGTCCAAGACGCGCGGCCTTGTGCGCGTGGCGGAGCTCAACGGCATGGAGCTCGAGAACATCTGCGTGTTTGGCGATGCCGATAACGACACCTGCATGGTGGCCGACGCCGGCGTGGGCGTGGCCATGGCAAACGGCAGCGACGCCACCCGTGCCGCCGCCGACTTTGTAACCTCGAGCAACGACGAAGACGGCATAGCGATCTTTATCGAGAAACATCTGCTGTAGCGCTGGGGGAGAACTCTGCAAGGGGACAGTACGCCTTTGTGGCGGATTGGCTTCAACTGGGCATTCGAGATATCCAGACCATCACAACATTCGATGAAAATCGCGATTTTGACGATAAGCGTCGAATGTTGTGATGCTTTTCGTTGCGGGCGGGATGGTTTTCGTTGTGGGCGAGACGGTTTTCGCTATGGACGGTGCGGTTTCGCTGCAGAACCGCCAGCCCGCCGCCTGCCAGCCCGCCGCCCTCGTTACGTTTTCGCTGCATTTGGGTAAAGCGCCTGCTCCAAGCCGGCGTTGCCCTGTATACTAGAGCGGTTTAACTGTTATGCGGAAGGGAGCGCCTATGGCACTCAGCGAGAAAGACGTGCGCGGCATCGCCGAGTACGCAAAGATCGCACTGACCGATGACGAGCTCACCCAGATGACGTCCTACATGAACGATGCCGTCCAGATGCTCGAGCCTGTCTTGCAATATGACTTGCCCGACGTGGAGCCCACGTTCCATCCCATCGGAAGCCTGTCCAACGTGATGGGCGATGACCTGCGCGAGCCCGAGCGCGACCTGCCGCTCGACGTCGCGCTGGAAAACGCCGGCAGTGCGCGCGACCGCTACTTCCGCGTGCCGTCCATTTTGGGAGAGGGGGAGAGCGAGTAATGGCGCAGAGCTTCGATTCCCTTACCGCTGCCCAGATTGCCGCGGGCGTTGCCGCCGGCGACTTTACCGCTACCGAGGTGGCCCAGGCCTCCCTTGCCGCCATCGAGGCGCGCGAGGGCGGGGTCCAGGCATTCCTGCAGGTGGCGCCCGAGCTTGCGCTCGAGGCCGCTGCGCGCGTGGATGCCGACCGTGCCGCAGGCAAGCCGCTGCCCCCGCTTGCGGGCGTGCCGCTGGCGATCAAGGACAACATGAACCTCGTGGGCACGCGCACCACCTGCGCTTCCCGCATGCTCGAGGACTACCAGAGCGTCTACACCGCCACCTGCGTCCAGCGTATGCTCGACGCCGGCTGCCTGCCCATGGGCAAGGCCAACATGGACGAGTTCGCAATGGGCTCCTCCTGCGAGAATTCGGCTATGCACCCGACCCACAACCCGCATGGTCTCGACCGCGTACCGGGCGGCTCCTCCGGC
>URTD01000154.1 GCA_900550735.1 uncultured Collinsella sp. | reverse complement strand
GCGGACGTGGCCGATTGTGGCGCCGTGGTTGCCGGCGACGTCGTCCTCGTCGCAGAGAATGACGGGAACGGTCTTGTTGTCGACGCCCTTGTTGGCCAAAAGCACCGTCTCGCGCTCGGTGCCGGTTGCACCCTTGCAGCCGTGCACGAGGTCGATGGTGCCGCGGTAGACCTTCTTGGACGTGCCGGTCAGCACGCCGTTGGCGTCGATCTCGCACTCGGTCTTGCGACCGCGGTGGCGCAGCTCGTAGTTAAAGTCGCGCACCTGCTCGCGGGCGCCCAGGTAGTCAGTATCGATGGTGACCTTGGCGGTATCGCCCAGCAGGTCGCCGGCAAGGCCGGTGGCGCTGGCGCCGGCACCCAGGACGGTGTGCTGCACGTTGACGCGCGCGCCCTCGTCCAGGAACAGGCCGGTGTCGTCGAGCGCGATCCAGCTATCGTCGAGCGTCTGCGTGCAGGCCACGTTGACGGTGGCGTACTCGTGGGCGCACACGCGCAGCACGGATCCCACGACGCCCTCGCCGGCAACGGGGGAGTCCAGGGCGATCTGCAGGTCGAGCGTCGACTGGGGACGGACGACGACGTCGATGGCGGCGATGGCCGCGGCGGCATCGACACCGCTCACACGCACGGTAACCGTGGCGTGCTGGTATGCGGGTACATCGATGACGATGCGCTTGGTGGCGTGGTCGGCCAAGTAGGTGTAGGCAGCCTCGCCCATGCCGGTCTCGAAGGCTTCAGCAGGGGAGAGCTCCTCCTCGAGCTTGATGGCACCGGCCTGGTAGATGGAGGTGGCGGGCACGTCAAGCTCGGTCTCGGGCGTGATGCGGGCGCGGTCGGCGGCGTCGCCGGGGGCGGAGGCGCGGCGCCCGGGGAAGCGCTCGGCCATGGCGTCCATGGCGGCGTCGAACGCGTCTGCCACGCCGGTAAACTGCTCGTCCAAGCCCTCGACCTCAATGGTCTCGGTGGGAGCGGCGGCAAGCTCGTCAGAGAGCTCGAGCTTGGTCTGATTCATCTTCAGCCAGCCCCAAGTGGCAGCCGGCATCGCGTTGACCTGCTCGAGCGTGGTAGCAGCGGTGTTGGTTTCCTGTTTCATTATCCGATCGCTCCTTCCATCTCGAGCTTGATCAGGTTGTTCATCTCGACGGCGTACTCCAGCGGCAGCTCCTTGGAGACCGGGTTGGCAAAGCCGTTGACGATCATGGTACGGGCTTCTTCCTCCGAGATACCGCGGCTCATCAGGTAGAACACCTTGTCGTCGCCGATGCGGCCGATGGTGGCCTCGTGGCCGATATCGACGTTCTTGGCGCGGATGTCCATGGCCGGAATAGTGTCGGAGCGGCTCTGGTCGTCGAGCATCAGCGACTGGCAGCTCACGGTTGCCTTGGAGCCCTCAGCCTTGGGTGTCGCCACGATAGAGCTGCGGAAGGTCTGGATGCCGCCGCTCTTGGAGATGCCCTTGGTCTCGACAGTTGCCGAGGTCTCGGGCGCGTTGAGCACGACCTTGCAGCCGGTGTCGAGGTTTTGACCGGCGCCGGCAAAGGTGATGCCGGTAAAGCTCGACCGGGCGCGGCGGCCGTTGAGCACGCTCATGGGGTAGAGGTAGCCCACGTGGCTGCCGAAGGAGCCGCTGATCCACTCGATGTCGCCGTCCTCGTCCACGCGCGCACGCTTGGTGTTGAGGTTGTACATGTTCTTGGACCAGTTCTCGATGGTTGAGTAGCGCAGGTGTGCGCGCTTGCCCACAAAGAGCTCGACGGCGCCGGCGTGGAGGTTGGCCACGTTGTACTTGGGCGCGGAGCAGCCCTCGATAAAGTGCAGGTCAGCGTCGTCCTCGACAATGATGAGCGTGTGCTCAAACTGGCCGGCGCCCTTGGCGTTAAGGCGGAAGTAGCTCTGCAGCGGGAAATCGAGCTTGGTGCCCTTGGGCACGTAGACAAACGAGCCGCCCGACCATACGGCGCCGTGTAGGGCCGCAAACTTGTGGTCGGTGGGCGGGATGAGCGTCATAAACTTCTCGTGGATGAGCGGTTCCCACTGCGGGTCGTGCAGGGCCTCCTCGATGCCGGAGTAGACGATGCCCATCTTGGAGGCGGTGTCCTGCATGTTGTGGTAGACGAGCTCGGAGTCGTACTGCGCGCCGACGCCTGCCAGGTAGCTGCGCTCGGCCTCGGGGATGCCCAGGCGCTCAAAGGTGTTCTTGATGTCGTCGGGCACCGACTCCCAGTCGTGCTTTTGGTCGGTGTTGGGCTTGACGTAGGTGACGATGTTGTCCATGTCCAGGCCCTCGATGGAGGGGCCCCACGTCGGGTCGGGAAAACGATTAAAAATCTCGAGGGACTTGAGGCGCAGGTCGAGCATCCACTGCGGCTCGTCCTTTTTGGCGCTGATCTCGCGCACGATGTCGGGCGTGATACCGGCGTCGAGGCGCTCGAATCCCTCCTCGCCATAGGTGAAGTCGTAGAGGCTGCGGTCGATGTCCGCGACCTCGGTGCGGTTCTTGGTCATTGCGTCGCCCCTTTACGCCTGCTGCTCGGCAGCGGCGGCCTCGGTCTGGGCGCGCTGCTCGGCGGCCTCGCGCTCGAAGGTCTCAAAGCCGTTCTTGTCGATCCAAGGGATCAGTGAGGCGTCGTCCTCGCGCACGATGTGGCCCTTGACCATAACGTGGACGCGGTCGACATCCAGGTGCTCCAAGATGCGCGTGTTGTGCGTGATGATGAGCATGGAGCCGTCGCAGCTCCTGCGGTAGGCGTCCATGCCGTGGCTGACGGTGGAAAGCGCGTCGACGTCCAGACCAGAGTCGGTCTCGTCCAGGATGGCGAGCTTGGGCTGCAGCAGCAGAAGCTGGAGCATCTCGACCTTCTTCTTCTCGCCGCCTGAGAAGCCCACGCCCAGCTCGCGGTTGAGGTAGGCGGTATCCATGTTGAGCTCGGCCGCGAGCTCCTTGACGCGACGGCGGAACTCCTTGCCCTTCATCTCCAGGCCGGGGCGGCCGGCGATGCTGGCGCGCAAAAAGCTCGACAGCGGCACGCCCGGAATCTCGACCGGGGCCTGGAAGCTCAGGAACAGGCCGGCGCGCGAGCGCTTGTCGGTGGTGAGCTCGGTGATGTCCTGGCCGTCAAAGACGATGTGGCCGTCGTTGACCGTGTAAACGGGGTCGCCCATGACCAGGTGGCCGAGGGTGGACTTGCCGGCGCCGTTGGGACCCATCAACACGTGGGTCTCGCCGGCGGCGACGTTGAGGTTGACGTTGTGGAGGATGGTCTTCTCGTCCACGGAGGCGGTCAGACCTTCGATGGAAAGCAGCGGATTTGCGCTCATGCTGTCCCTCTCTGTATATGGTGTACTCATAGGTGTACTAAACCCTAGGAATCTTCTCGGAATAAAGTTACTATGGGTTCGGCGTTAGTCAAGGGAAAACCCGACTAATCCACTCGACTTTTCAAATTCTGGGACAAAATAACCTGTTGTGTTTGTCCCACTTACTTTAAATTTGGGACAAACAAACCTGGTTATGTTGTCCCAGATGCGATGGGAGGGTAGGTATGCTCATTTCTTCCAAGGGCCGCTATGCCCTCCGACTGATGATCTATATCGCGGCGCTGGGCGACGCCGAGGGCAAGATTGCCTTGCGCGAGGTTGCCGACCGCGAGCATATCTCGCAAAAGTATTTGGAGCAGCTGGTGCGTCCGCTTATGAAGGCGGACCTGCTTAAGAGCGTGCGTGGCAAGGGCGGCGGCTACATGATGGCCAAGGACCCGGCCGAGGTGCGTGCCGGCGACATCTTGCGTGCCGTTGAGGGCAGCACGGCTCCGGTGGCGTGCGATGGCATCGACAATAGCTGCACCCGCAGCGATCTGTGCTCCACCGTTAGGTTCTGGCGCGGGCTGGACGACGTGATCGAAAAGTACGTCGACGGCGTGACGTTGGCCGACCTGGCCGCCGTCCCCGAGATCAACTTTGACATTAAGCTGTAGGGGCTGGCTTTCGTGAAGTCGTACGAAGCCTTTGATTCGCGTCTGGCACTGCTAGAGACAGCTCGATTCCAAGATTTCGAAAACGACTATGTTGTCTCCGGATGCGCGTATATCTATGAGCAGGTTTTTGGTATCTCAATTACGCTCCTTAAGCGTCTGCTCGAGTATGAGGGCGCCACGCTTGCCGCGTCGGGGTCTCCTCGTGCCATCTTGAAGGAGTCCTACCGATTCTACGACTTTATTGATGAGGCAGCCTGGCTGGATATGCTCAGAGACCGCAATACGAACGTCCATATCTACGACAACAAGCTCGCTCAAGATTTGATTCAGCGCATCTTGAACGTCTATATTCCCGCTTTCTGTCAGTTGAGAGACGGGCTGACGAAA
>URTD01000153.1 GCA_900550735.1 uncultured Collinsella sp. | reverse complement strand
CGCGCTCTTCTTCGTACAGGCGGCCGAGCGTGGGGGCATCGACGTTCTCGGCAAAGACCGAGAACTTGCCGGCGCGCAGCTGCGGATCGATCATAAAGCGCACGAGGGGCTCGCCGACAAAGACATAGCGGCGCTTTTCGGCCTGCGCCTTCACGAACTCGCGGACCTCGCGCGAAAGCTCGGGGTAGAACGGGGCGAGCATGGGATCGTCGTCGGCGGCGATAAGGATGGTATAGAGTGCCGGCGCCGTGTTGACGCCGTTAATCACCAGAGTCTGATCCTCCATGTCGCGAGCGGCCTGCTTGGCAAGCTTCTTAAAGGAGAACGGGGCACGGGTGGCACCGAAGATGCCGGCCACGTGGTCCTCGAAGATGTTCAGGAAGTTCACGAAAGATCACTCTCCGTATAGGTTCTTTGGTATCCGAGCAAATATAGGCATATCCCAACGATTATAGAGGATAGGATTCCCGCAACCGCCGCCTTGGCGATGACCGCGGCTGCAAGGCTGGCAATTTCCATATGGTGTGCAAGACAGGACGCCGCTGCGCAGCCGATGCCGGTGACAGCGATGGCGGCGATTGCGGCAAGGTTTGAGCCCTGATCGGCACGCTTGGCATGGACATTGAGCAGCGCAGATGACGCCGCGGCAGTTGCCGCGACCAGCACAAAGGCAGCCCAAAGGAGCGGGTCTCCCAGCGCTGCGGCAACGTTACCGAGCCCCAGCACGCCTCCGGCTGAAAGCGCGACCGTGGCCAGACGGGCAAAAAGCGCGCCCATGCCCGTTGCCGCGGCGGCGCTTGCCGGGCCGAGCCAAAATGACGCGACGCCGGCGGCGACCCCAGCTGCCAGGAAGGTATTGCCGGTCAGACAGCCAAGCGCGAGTGCACAGGTGAGCGTGGCGCTCGCGGCAGTCTCGGTGCGACCCCAGGCGATCCACCAACCGGACATGGCGGCGGCAAAGATCACCGCGACGGGCAGCATCGATAGGATGCCCTGTGCCTGCATGGTGGCGTTGGCCATGAGCACCAAAAAGCCCACAGCCGAGATGGCCGAGCCAATCTGGGGGGCCAGGCCAGCCGCCGCTCCGATCGCGATGGCCGCAATGACCAGGCCGGGAAGCGCCGCGACCCCGGCCGTTTGCATCAGCAAAAAGCTAAAGGTGCCGCACGTTAGCGCCGAGATAGTGCGCATGGTGTAGTCGCGCGCATGGCTCCAGCGCGTGCCCGCCCAGCCGAGTGCGGGGTCGACCTCGATGGCGTCGTCCTCGTAGTGCGACGGCTCGATATCGTCGAGCTCCTGCTCGTCATCCGAAAGTTCGCCAACCATTTGCTCCAGGCTGCGACGGCCTTCGCGCACGCTGCCCAGACCGGCAAGGAGCTGGTCGCAAAATGCCTCGATGCTGTTGGGGCGGTCCTGCGGCATGGGGGAGAGCGCGCTCATGAGCGCGGCCTCGGCTCCCGGGGGAAAGTGCGGTATCAGCTCGCTGGGATAGGTGGCGCCGCCGATGATGCGGCCGAGCGAGTCGGCGGGCGTGGCCGCCATAAAGGGAGCGCTGCCGCACAGGCCCTCGTAGATCACACAGGCGAGGGCAAAGACATCGGCGCGCTCGTCGACCGTGCCGGTCTCGATATCGAGCTGCTCGGGCGGCATGTAGCCGATAGTGCCGCCGCGCGAACCGCCAAAGCCACCGGCAGACGACAGTCGCGCCATGCCAAAGTCGGTGAGCTTTACATTGCCCGAGTGGTCGATGAGCACGTTGGCGGGCTTAATGTCCAGGTGGAGTACGCCATTACTATGGGCGAAGGTGAGCGCTTGGCCCAGGGCATCGGCAATGGCCGCGGCCTCGTCAAAGGTAAGTGAGTGGCCATCCACGCGGTGCAAAAACTCGGCAAGCGACATGCCATCGACATACTCCATGACTAGGTAGGCATAGGCTGTGTCGTGCGTAAAGTCGATGACCTGCACGATATTGGGATGTTGAAGCATGGCGGCGGTATGTGCCTCGCGCAGGACATCCATGATGTCGCTGGCGGGCATGCCGGAGCCGTTGATAAGGGGGATGCGCTTAATGGCGACGCGACGGCGCAGGTGCGTGTCGCGGCAGATCTCGATGGAGCCAAAACCGCCGGTCGCAAGTGTCTCGAGCGGCTGGTACCGCTTGAGCAGCTCGCGAGAGCTGGTGCCCTCCAAGGGAACGTCCGGCGAGAACCGGGCGGTATGTTGCGAGAAAAGCGGCATGGCCAACCCTCGTGCGTTTAAAGTTCGTTTGCGAGCGGCGGGCGCGGAGCCGAGCCGTTCGCGGTGGCATAGATGCTGCTAGTGTAGCACGCTCGGGTGCATGGGGAGGATAGCGGGATGCGAGGCTGCCTGTCTTGCTTGGCCTTAGCGCTTCTTCTTGTTCTTCTTCTGCTTGCGCTGCTTGCCCTTGGTCTCCTGGGGCTTGTCGCCCTGCTTGGCTTCGGCAGCGGCCTTTTCTGCCTTCATCTTCTTGCGTTTGGTCTCGATGCGGAGTTTTTTGTTGATGCGCGCCTTGAGGAAGGGACCAAACTGCTCGGCATCGCCGCGGACGAAGGTGTCCTTAGGGATCGTCACGCCCTGGTCGGCGAACATGGCCACAAAGATGCGCTCGCCGTCGAGCACGTGGTCGAGCTTCTCAAACGGGAAGAACTGCGACTTGCCGCTCTTGCCCCAAACCATCAGGCCGTTCTCGTTGGCGGCGACGCGGCGATAGCGGCCACCCATGGACTCGTCGGCCTCGACGGCGTCGATAAAGTCGCGGGCGAGCGTGTGGTGCAGGTTCTTGCTCCACCAGGCCAAAAAGGCGCCGAATACGATCAGGACGACGCCGAACTTGATCCAGTTGCCGCCGGCCACCAACATGCCGATGCCGATGAGCGCGGCAATCGCGGCGGCGACATACAGCGAGCCGCGACGCCTGGGCGAGGCGACCAGGCGGGCGAAGTCGGTGACGAGGTCGTTTTCGTACTGGTACTCGTTGAGGTACAGGATGCCGTCGTCGGCTGCGGCCTGCTCCTCGAGCGCGACCTCGACCTGGTCGGCTGCTTCGGAGGGAACGAGGTTGCTCTCTGCGTCTGCCATGCTCTTTGGACTCCTATCGCGGCGGGCTCGCCGTACGGGTTATTATGGAATGCAGTATGCCGTGCGACCGCATGGCCGCCGCGGCAACAAGACTCAGTATACCCGGGGGAGCACCCATGGAATCGTTGTACCGAAAGTATCGCCCGCTCACCTTCGACTCCGTGGTGGGCCAGCAGCATATCGTCTCGACGCTCGAGCACGCCATCACCGAGGGACGCCTGTCCCATGCGTACCTGTTCTGCGGTCCGCGCGGCACGGGCAAGACCACCATGGCGCGCATCCTGGCTAAGGCGCTGCTGTGCCGCAATGCCGAGGCGGCGCGCGCCGAGGGTGCAAGCGGCTGCATGCCCGACGGTACTTGCGAGGAGTGCGAGCTCATTGCCGAGGGTAACCACCCCGATGTCTACGAGCTCGATGCCGCCTCCCGCACGGGCGTGGACAATGTGCGCGAGGAAATCATCAACTCCGTCAACTTTGCCCCGGTGCGTGGCAAGTACAAGATCTATATCATCGACGAGGTCCACATGCTCACGACGGCGGCGTTCAACGCGCTGCTCAAGACGCTCGAGGAGCCGCCGGCACACGTGATCTTTGTGCTGTGCACCACCGACCCGCAAAAGATTCTGGAGACCATCCTCTCGCGCTGCCAGCGTTTCGATTTCCATCGTATCGGCAACGAGGATATTGAGCATCGCCTGGCATACGTGTGCGAGCAGGAGGGCTTCGATTACGACGACGAGGCGCTGGCTATCGTGGCGCGCCATGCCAAGGGCGGCATGCGCGACGCGTTGTCCACGCTGGAGCAACTGAGCGTCTTTGGCAACGGTTCTGTGCATGCGGACGACGCCCGCTCGCTTTTGGGCGAGGTTTCGGACCAGATCCTGGGCGAGTTTGCCCGCGCCATCGCCGAGCGTGATGTCGCCGAGCTCTATGGACTGATCCGTGCGCAGGTCGAGGAAGGAAACGACCTGCTGGAGCTGACGCGCGACCTGGTGGCGCACGTGCGCGACGTGTATGTTGCCTGCGTTGCCGGTGCCCGTGCCGAGTTGTTTGAGGGCGGTGCCGAGCAGGCCGAGGCGCTTGCTGCCGAGGCCGCTGCCTTTGGCGAGCATCCTGCCGACCGCCTGGCCCGTGTGCTGACGGTGCTCGACGATGCCGCACTGGAGATGAGGGGCGCGAGCGACGTGCGCCTGGTGCTCGAGATTGCCTGCACGCGTCTGGCGCGTCCCGAGGCTGATTTAACGATTGAGGCATTGGCCGAGCGCGTGGCTCGCTTGGAGGCCATGGTTGCCAATGCCGCCGTTCCGGCGAGCGTGGCTGCTGCTCA
>URTD01000152.1 GCA_900550735.1 uncultured Collinsella sp. | reverse complement strand
GGTGGTGGCGTCGACCGTCGCGGCGCCGTCCTGCGACGGCAGCTGCGAAACGGATGCGGCATCGGCCTGGTCCAGGCCCTCATCCACCAGCTTGCCCAGCACGAGCGGGCGAATGCCGTGCGGATCGCGGAATGCGTAGAGCGCCTGCTCGTTGATGAGCGTCATGGCGTAGCCGCCGCGCACGAGCTCCATGGTCTTGCGAATGCCCTCGCGCAGATGGCCAGTACGCTGAGTAAAGTAGCCGATGAGTTTGGTCGCGACCTCGGAATCCGAGTTGGAGAGGAACGGTACGCCCAGCTCGATCAGCTGACGACGCAGCTCGTCGGTGTTGACGAGGGTGCCGTTGTGCGCGAGCGCGATAATGACGCTATTGATGGTAGAGAGGTGCGGCTGAGAGGCTTCCCAGCTCTTGGCGCCGGCGGTGCCGTAGCGCACATGACCCACGGCCAGCTGACCGGAGAGCGTCGACAAGTCGGCATTGGAGAACACGCGGTCGAGCAGGCCCAGATCCTTGCGGACCATAACCGTACCGCCGTCACCAACGGCGATTCCCGCCGATTCTTGGCCGCGATGCTGCAGTGCACGCAGGCCAAAGTACGTCAGTCGAGCCACGTCGCGATCGGGCGCCCAGACACCAAAAACGCCGCATTCCTCATGCAGCTGGTCAGAGTCCGGATCATACGTCGACATGGTCTTCACCTGTCCCGCGGCGCGCTCGGCCGCGTGGATGGTTTCTTGAGACATGGCATCCCCTCAGAGCCTCGTTATTTGGCGTTACCTGCCCTATTATACGCACGGCAAGACAAGCACTCCCGCGCATGAACAGCGCTTTTTAAAAGCCCACCGAGCTTATAATCCGTTTTGCAGCCAAACATTTTATTGGGCAACCGCCTCGGGGCCGACGATCCCGCATGCTTTCGTTGCGACGTGTCTCGCCCGCCGTTAGGGCTTGCATTGTTGCAATCGGGACGTTCGTCCTGTCTTTTGGCAGGTCGGCGGCGTATCCTTGTACCTACAGCAAAACGAGAAAGGTTATGTATGGATCGAAACGAACTCGACCCCAGCGTCCCCAGCGCCACGGAGGTCAAGAAGATCCCCCTCATCATTAAGGTGTACGCCGTCCTGTGCATCCTGTCCGGCGTGGGCACGCTCCCCTCGGTCGGCGCCTTTATGTGGCAGGTCATCACCGCGCTCATCAATGGCAACGCCGCCGCCAAGCTCGGCGACAACACACTCGTCGCGGTCGGCCTTATCGTCGCCGGCATCATGCTCTCGGCTGCCAGTGCTGTCATCTTGATCATCTTTGGCCTAGACCTCATCAAGAACCAGCGTCGCAATGCCGCCCGTCTGTCCTATATCCTTATCGCGTTTACCGTCGTCGAGCTTTTGGTTGACGTGATGCTCCAGGGCATCGGGCCCTTCTTGCTGCGCCCTGCCATCCAGCTCGGCATCCTCGTCGCACTTTCGGCCACCGTCGACCCCACGCTGCGCCAGGAGCGCGAGCTGCAGCGCCGCCTGCAGGAGATGCTCGACCGCGACGCCGCCGCCGAGGGCATGCTCGGGCGCGATGAAACCGGCGAAGGCTACATCAAGCTCAACTACTTCAACCTGTTCTGGGTATTCTTTGTCTGCTGCATACTCGGCCTGGTCCTGGAGGATATCTGGCATATGACCGTCAACGATCCGGGTGTCTACCAGGACCGCGCCGGTATGCTGTTTGGCCCCTTCAGCCCCATCTACGGCTTTGGTGCCGTGCTCATGACCATGGTGCTCAACCGCTTCTATAAAAAGAACCCCATCATCATTTTCCTGGTGAGCGCCCTGCTCGGCGCCAGCTTTGAGGTGTTCGTGGGCTGGTTTATGCAGACCGCGTTTGGCGTGGTCTCGTGGAGCTACTCGCACATAACGCTGTTCGGTATGCCCGACCCGCTCGTGGTCCTCACGGGCGGACGCACCTGCACGGGCTTCGCCTGTCTGTGGGGCCTGGGCGGCCTCATCTGGATCAAGCTGCTGCTGCCGAGGCTGCTCAAGCTCATCAACATGATTCCGTGGAAGAGCCGCTACTCGGCTACCGTCATCTTCACCATCATTATGCTGGTCGATGGCGTTATGACGCTGCAGTCGCTCGATTATTGGTATCAGCGCGTCAACGGCACGGAACCGGATATTCCCGTTGCGCAGTTCTACGGCAAGTATTTCGATAATGACTTTATGGAGAATCGCTTCCAGAGCATGACCATGAGCCCCAAGGATGCAACGCGCGTGTAGCGCTCACCGCGCCCAAAACGCAAAATGCCCGCCGGTATCACACGTACCGGCGGGCATTTTTATAAACGAGCCTTCTATCGACGCAAGCCTCTACGCCTCGCGCTCGACCTCACTCACGCATTCATTCTTGATGGTGCCAACGAGCGCCTGCAGCGCATCGACCACGTGCGGGCGAATGTCCCCGCCGATGAGCACGAGCATGATGTCGTCACCTACGGCAAGCTCGCCGCTTGCCAGCCACACGCGCACATAGCCGATACCCGGCATCGCGCGCGTCGCCTCGATGGCGGTCTGTACCTTGCTGGCGTCGTAGCCAAACACCATGCCGCCCACCTTGTGGCCCGGCGCCACGCCATCGGTCTCGACACCGCGCGCCTCGGCCTTGGGCGTCGCGCGCACCACACCGTTATGTGTCAGATACATACCGCACGCAGGTGCCGACGAATCGGCCTTGGCCTCGCGCAGCCAAGCATCAACCGAAGGCATCGTTTTGCCATTCTCGAGCATCATTTCCCCTTTCACCGTCATTGAGTAGCCCATTATCTATTCCTCGACCGGCGTGAGCACCATGACGGCACGCGTGTTGCTCAGCGATAACGAACGACAGGTCACAAGCGTTACGACCTTGGTTGCCGAAGCGGCACGATCGGTGGCATCGCTCGCCACGGCAGAGGCACCGTCGAGCATCTCGGACAGATAGTTCTTGAGCCCGTCGTCGCCCTCAAAATTGGTCGTGCGCGCCTTGGCATACGTGTCCTCGACCACCTTGGTCGCCAGCGGTCGCAGCTTATACGTTGCATCGCGCGTGATGTAATACACGTACTCTATGCTGTCGAACGTCGCTTGGTCGGTGGTGTCCGAAATCACGTTGAACATCGACCCATCGTTCATATGGTGGCCGTAGATCGTGGTCTGCTGGTCAATCATTCCCGGCGCGGTGTCATCGCTATCCAGGAAAATGGCCCCAGATGCATTGGCCGTACCGTCGAACAGCGTGTTGAGGTATTTGGAGTTGTTGTTGGTCTGCACCACGGGATAGTTGATGTTGGTTCCCGGCACATAAATCCAACCCACAATCTCGGGGTTTGTCTGAGCAAGCGCATCGAAGTCGATAGTCGGCACGCCGCTGGCGTCCTTATCGCTTACATATTGCTTCTCGATTTTCTGATACGACTCGCTCGCCTGCTTGTAGCCAATCTGGGCGTTGATAAAGATGGCTGCAGCGGCAACGATTAGGCCGATACCAATAATGATGAGCAAGATGGGAATAACGGAGCGGCGCTTTTTGCGCGGCGGCTCGGTGTAATCCGACGGCGCGGCATGCGATGAAGACCGGGGCGGCTTCTTAGCATTGCTATAAGATGAAGGTCGATATGCGGCCGGCGCGTCCTGTCGACGATGCGTCGCCGGTGTCACGGGGCGCGGCGCGCGCGGCTGCTGAGGAGAGGATGTCCGACCCTGCTGTGCCGCACAGGCAGCACCCGGCTTCGACGGATCGGGAATCTGAGAAGCCTTGAATCGTTTTCCCTGATAGTCGGACATGGCTCTCCTTATACTGCGGTGAAACGGCGGAACGCCTAGGCGTCGGCCATCTCCTGCTTCATCTTCTCGATAACCTTGCGGTACTCGGGGTCGCATGCGCCCAGAATCTGCGTGGCATAAATGGCGGCGTTCTTGGCACCGTTGATGGCAACGCAGGCCACGGGCACGCCCGAAGGCATCTGCACCATCGACAGCAGCGAATCCATACCGCCCAGGTCACTCGTCTTCATAGGCACGCCGATGACCGGCAGCGGCGTAAAGGCAGCCACGACACCACCCAAGTGAGCGGCCTTGCCGGCGGCGGCGATAATCACTTTGATACCGCGATCGGCGGCAGTCGAAGCCCACTCGTGGACCTTCGCCGGTGTGCGGTGTGCGCTCGCAATGACAAGCTCATAGGGCACACCCAGCGCCTCGAGCTCGGCGGTGCAACCTTCCATAACGCCCAGATCGGACTTGGAACCCATGATGATCCCGACAACCGGCTTTTGATCTGCCATAAACAAAGACCTCCTGTTGAGAGCGGTGACGCGGCGAATCCGCGACCCTTAACTACTGAGAGTAGTATAGCTGCTCCCGTCCCTGCGGTCTGCGGGCTCGCGTCTAAAGGCGCGGGCCCG
>URTD01000151.1 GCA_900550735.1 uncultured Collinsella sp. | reverse complement strand
CGTCGCCCGTGCCGGCGAGTTTTCCGGTCGAGCCCTTGCTCTTGTTGCCGCCGCCGTTCTTGTCGGCGCCGTCTGCGTTGGAACCCGTGCCGCTGCCGGTGCCGCCTGCACTGCCCGAGGCCGCTACGGTAAAGCTTGCGGCTCCGTCGCTGGCGAGCGTGTAGTTCTGCGCCGCGTCGCCCAACAGACCTTTCGCACGCACCCAATACGTCCCCGCGGCAAATGCCTCGCCCTCGGCCATTGCTGTGCCCGGAGCGCCGTTCGCGCCGTGCATAAACTCGAGCTGGGCCGTGCAGGCATCGGTTTCGAGCTTGCCCTCGAGTGATGCCGCAATCTTGGCGCGCACGTCTTCGCCGGCCTTAAGGCCTTCGAGTCCCTCAAAATGGGGCGTCAGCGCGCGTGGATCGATATCGATGGGCACGGAGCCCCGCAGCTCCGTAACGGTCTCGTTGCCCAAGGCGTCGACATCCACATATTCGATGGCAAACGCATGGCCCGAAGCCGCCACGTTGAGTACGTTGCTGCTGTCGACGAGGCGGAAATGACCCTCGCCAACGGTCTTGCCGTTCTGGAGCGAGGCGTCGCTCAGCGAGTCGCCATATGTCATGTGCATGCGGGCTGGGAGGTAGCACGAAGCCGTCTGCTTGTGCTCCGTATCGTAATTGCGCTGATAGATGCTCCGGGCCAGCGCCGCATCAACAAAGTCGGATGCGATGATGCCAATGTGCTTGAGGTAATCTGACTTTGTATCCTCGATGCCGCTGGGATTGATGTACGGGCTCTTATACAGATGCTCGTTGACTACTCGTGCCGAGGTAAAAGGATTGCCTCCGTGCGACAAGCCCGTGCAGCTGGTGTAGTTGATAGACCAGCAACGCTCCTGGACTTGCACCTTGGCCCCGTCATCGTCCACGACGTCCACCTTGTTGCGCGTGCGCCCGGTCGTTTCCTTCAGCGCATTATCGACCCAGCTGAGCTTGTCGGTTCCCGTGAGTTTGTACTTGTCCTGGGCGTATACCTTGGTGCAATAGGGCTCTTTGTCGCCTGTTTCCCCCGCGGCTTCAAAGCCCTGCGCGTCTTGGACGAGACACATAGTGGCGCTGTCGGAGTGAGCCTTGATCTTGTCATCCCATTCGGTAAGGTCGAGGCCCCACGTGTGGCCGCTTACGCTGTCGCCGACGAGTCCAAATCGACGTAGCAGGACGATTTTTCCGCGCACCTCGCCCAGTGTGGGAACGCGGCTCGACGTATAGAACAGTTTGGGGTTGTCGTCCAAAACCTTGGCGAAAGCCGTCGTAACACTTTCGTCGGTGGCTTCGTCGTTGCCTCGTGATACAAGCATGATGAGCGCTTCTGTCGGGTTTTCGTTCAAAAACGTTTTGAAGTAGCCTATGACATCGGAAAGATGCATAAAGTACGCGTCTTTTTTGAGCAGGTAGTAATCCCCGTGGTCGATGCCAGGGTTGTCGCCCTTTCCGAGCCGGATATCAAAATAGCGAATGCCTTCGAGCAACTGCGTGGGAATGTAATCCTGCTGGCATTTTACTTGCGAGGATTGGGGCTCAGTGTCGTTGTCCACACTGCAGGTGCTCGAATCATGCGTGCCTGGGATGCTCAGCTCGTCGAGGTACTTGTTGTCTTCGACGTATTTCATCCAACATGGTCCATCGACGTAGCTGCTATACGTTTTCCAGTCGATGCTGCTAACTGTGGCATTGGTCTTGTCCATGCTGTAACCGACAAGCTCGAGCTCCCACGGAATGCTCTTACTCTTATTCTTATGGCAGATCTTATTGTTGTCCTGGTCTTCGCCGTTCGATTCTATTGCCAGGTACTTAATGTCTTTTTTCTCGGTTTCTTTCTCGACCGTGCGGTCTCGGATGATATGGGTTCCGTTTGATTGCCGCTCGAACGCAAAAGAGCGGCTGGGCTTGCCGTCATGCTCGCCACTCCATACGTGGATGACCTTTCCGTCTTTGTCCGAGTCGCCATCGACCGACCAAATGCTGTAGCCCGTCTTTTTATGCTCTTCGAAATTGAGCAAGGTGCGGATAGCATACCAGTTTGTATCGTCATTCTTGGTTGTTACGTTCTCAAGGATGAGCTTGCTGGACGTGCCGTCATTAAACAGATGGCAGACGTTGCCGATGACGTTGCCGTCTTCGTTAACGCTTGCGGTACGAAAATAGCCCGCGGGGCGAAGGCGAATGACGAAATTGTTGAGGCTGACCGACGCTGTGGCAGCGTCGTCTGCAAATGCCGCTCGTGGGCCAATGCCCAATGCCGCGGTTTCGGGCAGGCTTGCAAGTGGCGACAACGCCGCGAGTCCAAGGCCCAACGTAAATGCTCGGCGGCTGATGGCGTGGTGTTCGGTCATAACTTCTCCATTCGTAGAGTGCGGTTATGCGATAGTTTTGGTCACTATACTGCTCAGATGTTTAAAGATGCTGGTTTAATTGTCTGCGCGGCGCAATAAATCGGCGGGCGGACGTGTTGGGGTGTTTGTCGTTTTCGTACTGTTGCTACATTTGGAGCGGTTCCGGCGTCCGGCATCCTCGCGTTCGTTGGCTACCGGCATAAGAAAGGGAGGGTCGGTTTACCGGCCCTCCCTGGGTACGAAGCGCTGGGGTACCGCCGCTTGTTAGCACTGCGCCCGTGTTTCCCGCTGCGCTCGCCAGTTACTTAGCGCTTGATCTCGATATCGTCGAGCTTGACGTCCATGGCCTCGGTCTTGGCCTCGGCGATGTCGTCGGCAAATTCCAGAGACTTCATCATGGTCTCGACGGCGTCCTTGTGCTCCTCGACGTTGTCGATGCGCACATACACGCTGCCACCGTCAACGTCGGTGAAGTACTCGGTCGTCACGCCGCCCGAGTGTGTAAAGTAGGCGTTGCGCCAGGTCTTGCCGTTGTACTTAACGGGATCGCTCTCGGTCCATCCAGAGTTGGCCTTCCATTTGGCCTCGTAGTCGAACAGTTCATCGGCGTTCTTGTCAGAGTCGAAGACGGGGATGAAGCGATCGCTGGCGTGCTCGCTCTCGGTGAACTTAAACTGGGCCCTGTCGGCGGTGTCGCCTGCGACGTCGGTGATCTCGACGCCCTCGGGGACCTCGACCTTAAACCAAATGAAGTCGGTCCTCATATCCACGGCTGGCTTTTCTGCTCCACCGCCACCGCCACTTCCGGTAGCGCCGCCGCTGCCACCGCAGCCCACCAGGGCAACTGCGGCAAAGAGGCTTATGCAGAGGGTGAGAATCGCAAAGGCCTTCTTTTTCATGGTCGTGTCCTCCTCGATCTGTAACCGCCCACGGATTACCTGCCTTTACTGTACGCGTGGACGGCTCGCTAGGGTGGGCCATGTGTCCCATTCTGGGGGCTGGAATTGCGCCGACAAGTGGCAATATGTGCGGTCGCAAAAGAGGGGAGGGCCGATGCTGTCGGCCCTCCCCGGGGTGAGGTGCCCGTTGATTTAATGGGGCGCGCGTGCGTGGGCGTTGCCCCAACAGGTTCCTTGTTTATAGATATGCCTCAGTTTTTGACGTCCGGAAGTCTCGAAAGGTGGGCCATGTGTCCCATGTTTGCGGTGCCGACGCCTATCGTTCGTCATAGAAATCCGCGATGGCCAGGTGCGCTGACGCTCATGTACTTATGGGCTAGACTTAGCACCATTACGTGATCGATGCGGTTGGTCGGCGATTCCGCCCGACCGATGTATATGACTTGAAGGTGCATGCGTATGAGCCAAGAGATGATGGATAAAACCTGTCGCGGTTTTGCCGAGGCGCTGGCCGCGCGCGAGCCAGTTCCCGGTGGTGGCAGCGCGAGCGCTTTTGTGGGCGCGCTGGGCGCCTCGCTGTGCGGAATGGTTGCCCGCTACGGTGCGACCAATCCCGCGCTTGCTGATCGTGCGGATGACCTGACGCGTGCGTTTGCCCAGGCAGACGAGTTGGCGCAGGAGCTTGTGGGTCTGGTCGCCGAGGACGTTCGTGCGTACGGCCAGGTGTCCGCTGCGTACGGTATTCCGCGTGAGGACCCGGCCCGACCGGCTGCGATTCAGGATGCGCTGCATGTGGCCGCTATGCCGCCGTATCGCATTATGGATGCCTGCGGGCGCGCACTGGCGCTGCTCGAGGACATGGCGGACAAGGGCTCCCGACAGCTGCTGTCCGACGTGGCATGCGGTGCCGTATTCTGCCGCGCCGCCATGCAGGGCGCGAGCCTGACGCTCTTTGCCAACACCACATCTATGAAAGACCGGGTGCGTGCCGAGGAGCTCGAGGCGGCGTGCGATGAGATGCTGGATACGTGGCTGCCGCGCGCCGATGCGCTGGCGCGCCGCGCCGCCGACGCTGCAAGGAAGAGGGGATAGCCATGGCTGAACTGCTGAAGGGTGCTCCCGTTGCTCGCGCTTTGACCGAGGAACTTGCTGCTCGCTGCGCGGCCCTGCGCGAGCGGGGCGTTGTTCCGACGTTGGCTATCGTGCGTGTAGGTGAACGCGAGGACGACCTATCCTACGAGCGCGGTGCGCTCAAGCGCTGCGAAAAGGTCGGCGTCGCCGTCCGTCAGGTCGTCCTGCCTGAGG
>URTD01000150.1 GCA_900550735.1 uncultured Collinsella sp. | reverse complement strand
AGGCAATTGCAGGAGCAGGTGTTTCCGGACCTGCGGGTGGCGGTGCTCCACGTGCTGGATCCAGCCGGGGCAGCAGGAGGTAAACATAGGCCAGGTGTACTGATCCCGGTGGGTAAAGCGCTCCACAAACTCGCTGCCCTCCTCCATAATGGTGAGATCGGCCGAGAAGTCGGTGTCGAACACGTACTCAAAGCCCACGCGGCGCAGCGCACAAGCCAGGCGCTCGACGGTAGCCTCCTCGCGCGGAATGCCGAGCTCCTCGCCCCAGGCGCTACGCACGGCCGGCGCAATCTGCACCAGCACGATCTTGTCGGGATCGGCGATGGCGTCGAACACGGTCTCGGTATCGTCACGCTCGCGCAGGGCGCCCGTCGGGCAATGCGTGATGCACTGGCCGCACGCGACGCAATCGGTCTTGCCGATCGGCGCACGCCCGCGGGTGCCCACGGCGGTATGCGTGGCGCGGTTGGTCAGGTCCCAAATCCCTAGGCCCTGCACGCTCTCGCACACCTTGATGCAGCGCATGCATTTAATGCACTTGTCGTTATCGCGGATGATGGGGAAATCGAAGTCCCAGCTCTCGCGCGCCAGATGCTGCTCGTACGGCAGATAGAAGATGCCCAGGTCGTTGGCGATGGTCTGCAGGTTGCAGTTACCACTGCGCACGCAGCTCGTGCAGCGCGAGTCGTGCTGGGACAGCAGCAGTTGCACGTTGGTGCGACGCGCCTCGCGGGCTTTGGGGCTGTTGGTGTGGACCACCATGCCGTCGAGCACGTAGTTGTTGCAGGCGGCAACCAGCTGGTCGCAGCCCTCAACCTCGACCACGCACACGCGGCAACCGCCAATCTCGTTTAGATCGCGTAGGTAGCACAGGGTGGGAATCTGGATGCCGACGGACTTGGCCGCGTCCAGGATCGTGGTGTGCTCGGGCACCACGACCTCGCAATTATCGATAGTGAGCTTGACCATGTTGTGCGCTCCGTTTTCGCTGTTGTCGCCGACGGTGGTTTTGTTGAGCTCTACCATTCCAGGTTCCTCCCTCCGCGGAACGCGCCAAAGCCAAAGTGGTCGCAGCGCAGGCAGCGGCTCGCCTCCTGGCGCGCCTCCTCCTCGGTGAGACCCTGCTCGACCAGATTCCAATCGTGAATGCGCTCGCCGGCCTCGCGCTCGCCCAGCTCGCAACGGCCGCACTCGTGCTTGCCCTTAAACTGCACGGTCGGCAGCTCCACGTCGAGCTTGATCTTGTGGTCGAAGCCCAGATAGCGGTCGATGTTTGCCGAAGCCACGCGGCCGGCGTTGATGGCACGGATGACGGTGGCGGGGCCGGTCTGGCAGTCGCCGCCGCTAAAGAGGCCATCGAAGTTGGGCACGGCACCGTCCGAGTCGGTGACCACGCAACCCCACTTGCAGGCGATGCCCATGTCCTCAAACGGCTTGGAATCGATGTCCTGGCCAATGGCGACAAACACGCGCTCGCAGGGGATGACGCGCTCGGGCGTAGCGGCGGCACGCGGAGCCGGACGACCGCGGCGGGGCTCGCCGATAATCTGCGGTTGCACGCGCAGGCCGCTCACGCGACCATCTTCGCCCGTCTCGATGGCGAGCGGCGCCGTGAGCTCCAGAACCTCGCAACCCTCGGCCTGGGCGCCGGCAATCTCGGCGTCCTGGGCCGTCATATCGCAGATGCGACGGCGGTAGACGATGCTCACCTTTTCGGCACCGCAGCGCACGGCAGAGCGCGCCACGTCCATGGCCACGTTGCCGCCACCGATGACGCACACGCGCTGGCCGCTCAGGTCGGGCAGCTCGTCGTCTCCGATGGCGCGCAGCATCTTGACGGCCGATTCCACGCCGGGCGCCTCTTCACCCGGAAGGCCGAGCTTCTTGTCGCTATGGGCACCGATGGCCAGGTAGACGGCATCGAACTCGTCGCGCAGGCGAGCGAGCTCCTCGCCGTTCACGGAGTGATCGAGCTCAACGTCGATGCCGGCGCTCAAGATCCAGTCGATCTCGGCCTGCAGGCGCTCGCGCGGCAGACGATAGCGGGGGATGCCGTAGCGCAGCATGCCGCCCAAGTGGTGGCGCTGCTCAAAAATGGTCACCTTGTGGCCCATCACGGCCAGGTAGTAGGCACAGGAAAGGCCAGCCGGGCCGCCGCCGATCACGGAGACGCGCTTACCGGTGTTGTCCACTACATGCGGCTTGTGGTCGTTGAGGTCACTGTGCTCAACGGCAAAACGCTTGAGGGCGAGGATGTTCATGGGGTCGTCGACCATGCCACGGCGGCAATGCATCTCGCAGGGATGCTCGCACACCAGGCCGCAAACGAGCGGCAGCGGGTTATTCTTGCGGATGACCTTGACGGCATCGGCATAGCGGCCGGCCTCGACGAGCGAAATGTAACCGGGAATGTCGACATGCGCCGGACAGCCCGAGACGCACGGGACGCGGGCCTCGCGGTCAAAGCCACAGGAGTGCTCGCGGATGTGGTGCTCAAAATCGTCACGGAAACCGCGGATAGCCGTAAGCGCCATGGCGCCGGCCTCGTAACCGATGGCGCAATCGCTCGAAAGATAGATGGTGCGGGCGGTGCGCTCGATCAGATTGAGCGTGGACTCGTCGGCGCGGCCCTCGAGCACATCGGCGAGCAGATCGCTCAGCGCGCTCAGGCCCACGCGGCAGGGCGTGCACTTGCCGCAGCTCTGGGTGGAGCACAGGTTGGCGAGCGCTGCCGTAAACTCAACGGGACACGGGGCGAGCGAACTCACCGCCAGACGACGTCCGAGCGCATCGTGCAGGTCGTCCATGACGGCCTGAGCGTGGCTGCGTTCCATTACGTGCAGTCGAGCCATAAGATCCCCTCTCACATGGCAGCCCGGAGGCGAGGCCGGGCGAAATTGCTACACGCACAACACTGACCTAGAAAGTTGTGAGGTCTCCATACGGTTCGGCAGGCGGTATAAAATGTCACCCTCAGCGGTGAAATAGAACATTACCGCAGATAAATGCCATATTTGATAAAACGCGTTACCAAATTGCAATATTCAATGTGAAAAAGAGCGCCTTACTATTTTTCCTTTTTGATCCGTTTTCCTCCGTCCCCTTCGGATCACATGATCCCTTGGGAACGGAGGAAAACGGATCGTTTTTGGTGCAAAAGGGCCAGGTTTGTTTGCACCAATCTCACTTGCGCTAGATGAAGAGCTCGCATTCCTTCCGCGCGACGCAAACCTTGCTCAGCATCTGGGAAACAGCGGATAGTTTGTTGGAATCAAGCTTGCGAGCACCTCGCGGACATACGGCGATGCAGCGCATGCAGGAGATGCACGCCTCGCCAGCTGCTCGTTTGGGGTCACTCTTGTCGATAGCGCAAACGGGGCACGCCGCGGCGCATGCACCGCAGGAGACACAATCCCCTGTTGCCTCGGGTGCCATGCGGTGACCTCCGGCTTGTTTATAAGGACGATTGCCGGGAATAGAGGGCTCGGATGTATCCTCGGCCAACAGCTTTTGCTGAATTTGCTGCGCAAACTCTGCGAGCTGCGCCGCATCCTGCGCATCCGGACGACCGGCAGCAAACTGTCGCGCAATGGAATGTTCTGCAATGGCCGCAACTGCCGCGATCACCCGGAATCCCGCATGCTTCGCAACGTCCTCCAGCTCTACGAGCGTGTCCTCAAACGCGCGGTTTCCGTAGACGCACACCAGAACGGCCCGCGCTCCGTTGCCGTGAACCATGCCCAACCGGTCAGCCACCACAGCCGGGATTCTACCGGCATACGCCGGCACAGAGATTACGGCCACGTCGTCCTCAGTCATCGAGACAGCGCTGAAATCTAGCCCGCTATCGGTCAGATCGACGGTAACGGTATTCTTGTCCAGTGCCCCGGCCACAAGGCCAGACACCTTCTGCGTTCCACCCGTCGGACTAAACACAATTTCGAATACGCTCATCGAGACACCCTCCCCCTACGTCTGGCAACGCGTCAAGCCGTTTTCACATCCAGCCAGAGTATACGGCACGTGGGATCCCCATTTTGGTGCATCAAGCACCCCAATGCACCAACCCTACGCTGTCTGCCTCTTCGTTTTGTATAAATTACGGTACAGATTGTATATATTTACGGGATACCGCCGTGTTCTCCCGAGGTACCCCATCCTGGCCCGTGCAAAAAACGGAGTATTCTGCAACGTGACCGCGTCAGCAATACCCCGAGCGGGCAAACCTTTAGGGCGCTGCGTCATTTTGGGTTCCGACATGGCGAGAATGACGCGCCCCTGCTCCGGAAAACGACGAAATCTGACTCAGAACGCTCGCTAGGGATATCCGAAAGCCACCGTTGGCGACGTCAAATCATATGCAGACAACTCGAACTGCAGAATACTCCAAAAAATGCACGGCGCACCCCATGGGACCCATTGCCGCATGGTAGGAAACAGGCCCACGGCATCCTCTAGACGCATTCCCGAGGAAATCACATTTGAACTAGCGATCGGATACGGCAAACAAAAAGGGCCCCGAGCGTAGTTGCTCGGGGCCCTTGGTTCACCTCGCTCTAGCGGGCGATGCGTGTGTTATTTGCGCTTGCCGCCGCCGTCACCGGGACGACGGGAGCTGCCGC
>URTD01000149.1 GCA_900550735.1 uncultured Collinsella sp. | reverse complement strand
TCGACGATGCTCACGAAGTTCTTAAGAATGCGCTGACCCAGCGCAGAGGATTTCTCGGGATGGAACTGGCAGCCCCACACGTTGCCGTGACGCACGATGCACGGGAAGCTCCGCGTATAGTGCGTGCGTGCCAGCACATCGGCGGTATCGGCGTCGTCGGCCACCGCATAGCTGTGGGTGAAGTACATGTTGGCACCCTCGGCAAAACCAGTAAGCAGCGGATCGGCTGCACCGGCGGGCGTCATGTGCACCTGGTCCCAGCCCCCGTGCGGCACCTTCAGGCGGCTCGACTCCAGACGCGCGCACGAACCGCGCATAATACCCAGGCCATCGACCCAAGGACCGCCAGCCTGCTCGGAGGCGTTGCCGTCGGCGACCGCGCCCTCGTCCGCAGGCACGCCCTCGTTGCCGCGCTCAAAAAATAGCTGAAGGCCCAGGCAAATGCCGAGCAGCGGAGTTCCGGTGGCGACAGCATCGAGCACCGCGTCCGCCTCGCCACTCTGGCGCATAAAGGCGATCGCGTCATAGAACGCGCCCACGCCCGGAATGACCAGGCCGTCGACGCGGCGGATCTGCTCCGGATCGTCCGATGTGCAGGCGGCGGCACCGGCGCGCACGACGCTCGACAAGTTGCCCTTGTGGTAGTCAACTACCACGATCTTCGGTTCGCCCACGCGACCCCTCCACTTCTCATCATCCAAAACCACCACAAAGGTGCCTGTCCCCTTTGTGGTGGTTTTACCCTTGTGACGGTTACAGCGAGCCCTTGGTGCTGGGGATGCCCTGCACGCGGGGATCGAGCTCGCAGGCATGGCGCATCGTGCGGCCCACGGCCTTAAAGGCGGCCTCGATAATGTGATGCGAGTTGCCACCCGCCAGTTCGCGCACGTGCAGCGTGAGCTTGGCATCGCGTGCGAAGGCATAGAAGAACTCAACGGCCAGCTCGGTATCGAAGCTGCCCACGCGCTCGGTCGGCACGGGCAGCTCGCAGTAGGCCTGGCCGCGACCCGAAATGTCCACGGCGGCCATCACGAGCGTCTCGTCCATGGCGATCGCCGCGTCGGCAAAGCGCGTAATACCCGCCTTGTCGCCCAGCGCTTGGCAAAACGCCTCGCCCAACACAATGCCCGTGTCCTCGACGGTGTGGTGCGCGTCGACCTCAACGTCGCCTACCGCATGTACCGTCAAATCGAACAGGCCATGGCGACCAAAGGCGTTGAGCATGTGGTCGAAAAACGGCACGCCGGTCGAGATATCGCACATACCGGTTCCATCCAGGTCGAGTTTGACGATAATGTCGGTCTCCCCCGTCTTGCGGGTCACCTCGGCATAACGGCCCATCTACATTTCCTCCTTCACCAGCGCGGCAAACGCAGCCAGCACCTCGTCGTTTTCCTGCGGCGTGCCCACGGTAATGCGCAGACAGTCCGCGAGCCCCGGCGCATAGCTAAAGTCGCGCACCAAAATCGAATACTCGTCGCGTAGACGCTCGCGTACGCGCGTAGCATGCGGCGTGCGTACGAGCACAAAGTTCGCCGCGCTCGGCCATGCCTCCACGGGCAGGCCCTCGGCAGCCATCGCGCGCAGGGCACACAACTCGCGCTCGCGCTCGGATGCGACCTGCGCCACCACGGGTGCATAGGCATCACGGGCACGCACGCAGGCAAGTGCTGCCGCCTGGCTCAGCACGTTGACCGAATAGATCTGGCGAATCGCCGCGAACACGTCGATGACCTCGGGCGCCGCGATCACATAGCCCAGGCGCGTGCCGGCGGCGCCGAACGCCTTGGACAGTGTATGCAGAATCACCAGGTTAGGATGCTCGGCAATAAGGCCTTGCGCCGTAGTTGCCGCGCCAAACGAATCGTCCGCAAACTCAACGTAGGCCTCGTCGACCATGACCATGCCGGGGCACGCATCGCACAGGGCCGCGACAAAGTCGAGCGGTGCCACGTCGCCCGTGGGGTTGTTGGGCGAAGTCACGATGGCCAGGCTGCACTCCGGCGCCGCGGCAAGCACGGCTGCCTGGTCGAGCTCAAAGCTCGCCGGGTCGCGCCACACGTCGCGCACCTCGGTCTGGCACAGCGACGCAAAGAACGCATACTCGCTAAAGCACGGCGGGCAGTTGAGCAGGGTCCGCCCCGCGCCGCCAAACGCCAGCAGGTAGTTATAGAGCAGCTCGTCGCCGCCGTTTCCCACGCAAGTATTCTCGCGCGTCACGCCATGCCAAGCAGCCAGCTCGTCGCGCAGCTCGTTGGACATGGGATCGGGATAGCGGTTGAGCGGTGTGGCAGCCAAGGCCGCGTCGATCGCCTCGCGCACGCCAGCGGGCACGGGATAGGTGTTCTCGTTGGCCGAAAGATTGATGCGCGTGGGCGTAAAGTTGGGATCGTAGGACTCAATACCGGCCAAGTAGGGCTGGACGAGCTCCTTCATGCGCGGCGTGAGTTCGGCCATGTTAAGCCTCCTCGCCGGTCGCGCCAGCGCCATCCGAGCCTGCAGCCGCCAGGTCCACGCCCTCGGCGACCGTCGCGGTCGTATCACCCGGCCAGGCGACCTTGGTCAGGTCGGCCGCAGCCAGCGACGCAGCGCTCACGGCATCCTCGCCCTGCTCCAACACGCGGCGACGCAAAGCGGCGGAAAGCGCGTGCGCCCACAGGCCCTCGGCCTCGGCCAGGCGCTGCGTCGCGGGAGCGTCGGAGAGCAGGCCCTCGGGTGTATAACAAATGACACTCGAGCGCTTAACGAACTCTTCGACCGAAAGCGGGTTGGAGAACATGGCCGTACCGCCGGTCGGCAGCGTGTGGTTCGGGCCGGCAACGTAATCGCCGAGCGGCTCGGAGCTCCACGCGCCCACAAAGATGGCGCCGGCGTTGCGAATGCCGCCAAGCAGGCCCATCGCATCCTTACAGTGCAGCTCAAGGTGCTCGGGCGCCACGGTGTTCACCGCCTCGACAGCGGCAGCCATATCGGCGGCCACCACGATGGTGCCCTCGTTATCGAGCGAGGCACGCGTGATCTCGGCACGCGGGGACTGCGCCACCAGAATATCGATACCCGCCTCGACCTCGCGCGCAAACTGCTCGTCGCAGGTCACCAAATAGCAGGCTGCCAGCGGATCGTGCTCGGCCTGAGCCATCAGGTCTGCCGCGACCACCATGGGCTTGGCCGTAGCATCGGCCAGCACGCAGACCTCGGACGGGCCGGCGACCATGTCGATTCCCACATCGCCCGAGACAATCTGCTTGGCCGCCGCAACAAAGGCGTTACCCGGGCCGGTGATTTTGTCGACGCGCGGAATGGTCTCGGTACCGTATGCCAGCGCGGCCACGGCCTGGGCGCCGCCCACCATATAAATTTCGTCCACGCCGCCGAGCTTTGCCGCGGCGAGCGTGTAGGGGCTGATCAGGCCGTCTTTTTGCGGCGGGGTCACCATGACCACGCGCTTAACGCCGGCGACCTTGGCGGGAATGGCATTCATAAGCACCGTGGAGGGATATTGCGCGCGACCGCCCGGTACATAGATGCCGGCCGCCGCGAGCGGGGTCACCTTGACGCCGAGCATCGTGCCGTCCGCACGCGTGGTAAACCAGCTCTGCTCGACCTCGCGCTGGTGGAACTCGCGAATCTGACGCGCGGCCTTCTCGAGCGCGGCGACAAAGGCCGGGTCAAGGCCTTCGAGCGCGGCATCGATCTGCTCCTGCGGCAAGCGGAAGCTCTGCAGCTCAACGCCGTCAAAACGCTGACAGTAATCGCGCACCGCGGCATCCCCGTTGGCACGCACGTTGGCCACGATATCGCGGGCGGCGTCGACGATGTTTTGCGGCAGCACGCCCTTACGGTTGAGTTGGTTGGTAACGAGGCGCTCACCGGGAGCAAGTTTGATGGTCTTCATATCGGTATCCCCTATCGGTCGAGGTTGTGTTCGAAAAACGAGAGGCCGGGCGGCGGCGCCAATCGGCCCGCAGCCCGTACGTTGGGACGCCCGTGCGTGCTCGCGCTATTGTGCCGAGCCCGCAACGGGCTCAAAATGCTTGTCCTTCACGGCCGCCGCCAGGCGGTCGGCCAAGTTGCGCACACGCGGATCCAGACGCGCGGCACCCGGGTTGACAAAGAAGCGGGCAGTACAGTTCATGATGCGGCCGGTGATGACCAGGTCGTTGTCGCGCAGCGTGGCACCCGTGGCGGTAATATCCACGATGCGATCGGTCATACCGACGATGGGCCCCAGCTCGATGTTGCCGTGCAGCGAAACGATGTCGGCGTTCACGCCGCGCTCGGCATACCAGGCACTCGCGATGCGCGGGTACTTGGTGGCCACGCGAAGCGCCCCGCGACGGGCATAGTTGCGCTCGGCCTGACCGGCGCGCCATGCGGGCTCCGCCTCGATAAACGTGCACAGGCCATAGCCCAAATCGACCAGCTGCAGCAGGTTGAGGTCGGCCTCGATAAGCGAATCCCAACCGCAGATGCCGCAATCGGCACCGCCACAGCCCACAAAGGCGGGCGCGTCGCTGGGGCGCACGATAACAAACTCGATATCGCCGACCGTGCCGCCGATCTCGGAGATGACGATGTCGGCGTTCGATTGGGAGGCAATGCGGCGCAGACGTTCCTTGATAGCCTCGGTCAC
>URTD01000148.1 GCA_900550735.1 uncultured Collinsella sp. | reverse complement strand
GTATCCTAGAAAATGGTTGATGCTTTTTTCCTTGAAGTTTCAAAGGGATAACCAGAAAAATGCCTTAGCCATAGGTTTCGCCAAGGGGAAAACTGGAGAAAAAGGCTGTATTTTCACCACACTGTGGGATGAAACAACCGCATACTATGACAGAGCCTTTTTCTTACGCGAAACCGACAAGAGGGATTCGATAAGGTCAAAAGTCTTTGAAGAGGGAGGGATGGGGTTTGGGGAAGGGAGGGGGAAACTTTCTCCAGAAAGTTTCCCCTTCCCCCTCCAACTATCCTAATACCTATCCCATACCCCTTACGCCATCCAGTACCGGATCAGCGCCACGGTGCCCATGCCGACGGCAAGCGCGCCGAACAAGCTGCCTTTTTTGTACCAGCAGATGAGCAGGGTGGGGAAGGGGAGTTTTTTGCCGACGGGTTTGATGGTCAGGCACAAAATGATGACGAGGCCGATAAAGAGAAGGATCTGGTTCATGGATGGTGTCCGCTCCTGGGTGGTTGGCGTGGCACGGTCAGTTGTCTGTGGTTATTTGTACCCAAAGATGGTGGGTTTATGGGGTTGGATTGCGGGCGTGCGCGATATCGTCATAGACGGCTGCCGTCTTTGCCTCTGCTCGGAAACCCTTTCCAGCTTTATTGCAACGGAGTACAATGGGTAACGTTTAAGTTCAACTTGAAGTTTTAGTTGCGGAGCCGGGCTTCGGCCGCAATGCAAGGAGAGGCGTACCATGGCGATCTATGTGACATCTGATGCTCACGGGCACGTGCGTGCGCTTGACGAGGCCCTGTCTAAGATCTCGTTGACGTCCGACGACACGCTGTACGTGCTGGGCGACATGATCGATCGCGGGCCCGATCCGGTCGGCGTTATTAAGCTCGTGCGCTCGCTGCCCAACGCCCGCGTGCTCAAGGGTAATCACGAGCAGATCATGCTCGATGCCATCATTGGTCAGGATCCGCTCGATGCCGAGACCTGGGATATCAACGGTGGCTGGACGACGCGCGAGCAGCTCAACGACATGGAATTTGAGGCATACGAGGAGCTCGTGCGATGGATGGCCGCGCTGCCGCTCTACGCGGTGCCCGAGACCGAGGAGCGCCCGTATCTGCTGGTACATGCTGGAATCGAGATGAAGGCGGCGCGCGCGTTTTTGCTTGAGCATGGCGTCGATTGTGCCGATGGCGTCGGTGCGGTGAGTGCCGATCGCGAGCTGCTGCAGCAGATGCTCGCGGTACAGTCGTCCGATGACCTGCTGTGGATTCGTCACGGCTATTGGGATGTGCCGACCGGGCTGCTTTCTACCGAGGGTAAGGGCCCGGTCGTTGTGAGCGGTCACACGCCAACGGTGTCGCTCGGGCGTTATTGCGAGGTCGGTGGTCTTGCGGGGCTCGACGAGGAGTCGGGCCGCGGGCAGATCGTGCGCCTGGGCGGCGAGGATGCCGCCGGTGTGCCCGATCGCATCGACATCGACTGCGCTGCCGCCACCGGCTCCGAGTTCGGTCGTGTGGGCATCCTGCGGCTCGATGATGGGGCGGAGTTCTACGCGAACATCAACCCGGGCGAATAATCGGTGCAAGGGGTAGCTAATTTTGGACGGGGCCTTTTTTGACTACTTTTGTCCTTCTGCCCGCAAATTGATTTTTCAGGGACGGGGATTAGATAATCATTTGGCTGCCCGCTGGCTAAGTGAGTAGACTTTTTTGGAAATGCCGAGCACCCAACATATTTGCCTCAATAAAACCGCAGGTCACGGACTTGTGCTTTGTCGGTGTGGTCCGGGATTCGGTAAAAGTCTACTCACTTAGTTTTGCATGTCCGCAACGAGACTCCAGCCGGGGTGATTCCACCGCAAATTAGCTTCTCCCATCGCCGCAATTAGGCGCCGTACGGATTCCGGTCCCTCTCTATGCGTTGGCGGATGTGGGCGTACTCGATAATCAACAGTACCAGCAGTAGGGCCATGATGGCTAGGTAGCTCACGACGGCGCCCATCAGGCCGAGCAGATTGATCAGAATCACCGGGAGCACCACGCTCACGGCAAAGCAGATCAGGTAGATCTTGGTGACGTCTCCAGCGTGGCGCAGCACCGTGATGATGGCGTAGATAAAGTCGATGGCCGCGGTGACGCCGCCGGCGACGACCATCAGCAGCGCCAGCGTACGGTAGCGTTCAAAGCTGAGACCGTACATAAAGCTCATGAGGGGAATACCGGGACCTGCCATAAATGCGGCGCACACGCCGGTGATGACCACGATCAGCGCCATAACGGCAACAATAATCAGGTCAAAGCGATGACGCTTACGAGGATTAGCCCAAATGCTCGACAAGCGCAGGAGCTGCGGTTTATAGACAAATCCAATGCTCAACAGAATAGCCTGAGCTGGAAAAAACAGGGCATTAAAGTACAGCTGGAATTTGTAGGCCAGTGTTCCTTCCATCACAAACTTGGGCATGCTTTCGATAAGGTTGAACAGGAATAGCGCGCCAAAGAGTGGGGCGCACTGGACAAACAGGTGGCCGACCTCGCGCAGGTTTACGCGGCGCGATTTTTCGGTCTCGAGCAGGGCGAGCGGCGCGGTGACCAGCACGAGCGAGGCGATTGCGGCGATGCCCATGGCCATGGCCGCGATGGGCATGCTGCGCGTGAAGAACAGCGCCACGCTGAAGACCGCGATGACGCCGACGGAGCGTAGCGTTTGACTCATTCCAGCCAAGTAGAGCTTGTCGGCCTGCTGCAGGCGGCCTTCGTACACGTCGGCGACGCCGTCGATGACCTTATACAGGTAGACGCCCAGGCCGATCGTCGCCATCTGCGCGTCATAGCCGCGGGCGCTGCTATACATGAGGCCGCAGCCTAGGGCGAGCGCTCCGCAGATCCAACGATTGAGCTGGTAGGAGGCGAAGGACGTCTTTTCGTCGATGTCCGAGACCTGGAAATTGCGCACGCCGTAGTTGCATGCGATCATGATGAGCGTGCCGGTGACAAAGGCGATGGAGAACTTGCCGGCTTCTTCGGCGCCCACGAGCTGTGTGGACACGATGGTGAGCAGCGGAAACGCCAAGCCCCACACGGCGGTGCCGAGAGCGTTCCAAAGGTAATCGCGGCGGGTGGCGTGCTCCTCGTATTCCGCTTCCTGCATGGAGAAGCCGCCGCCGTAGACGGCACCGAGCAGACGGTTCCACCAAGCGTTGACCATGCGGCGGACGGGGCCGGGCTTGCGATCGCGTTCGCGCCGGCGACGTGTGGCTTGGCTGCTGTCGGGCCCGCCGGCGTTGCGCTGACTCAGCTCTTGGATGCGTGCGAGTTCCTCGGCAGTGTGCGAGGCAGGGAAGAGGCCGTTCTCGATGCGGCCGCCCTGGGCCTTCGCGGCGCCGTCTCTCGATGCAGCGGGGTTGGAGACGCCGTTGCGGCGGGCGATGGCGCGGCGAATGCTATCGAGGGGCGTGATGCTCAAAGCGGAGTCCTTTCTATTGCTGCGCTTTAGTATAGACGCGACGGTGTTCGTTCGTGTTTTTGAACGGATTGTTCAATAATTTCGGCGGGCGGCTGTAATTTGTCGGTAAACGTGCGGTATCCTGTTGAAGTTTTGTGACACCCCCGATGCCGCCCACGCGGTACCAAGGAGCTTCTACCTATGGACGTCGCCGCATTCTTACTGGCTCTTGTGCCGATTATTTGGCTGGTCGTGATGCTGCTGTGCTTTAAATGGCCAGCTTGGAAGGCCGCTATCGGATCGTTTGTCCTTTCGTGCTTGCTTGCCTTCGCATGGTGGCACCTGCCGGCAGCGCAGATCGCGACCGCCTCGCTCGAAGGTTTTTTGATGGCTCTGTGGCCCATCGTCCTGGTGATCATCGCCGCGGTGTTCACGTATAACCTGTGCGTTCGTACGGGCGCCATGGACGTGATCGGCAGCATGATCACCTCCATCAGCAGCGACCGCCGTCTGCTGGCGCTGCTCGTGGCTTGGTGCTTCGGTGGCTTTATGGAGGGCATGGCCGGCTTCGGTACCGCTGTCGCCATTCCCGCCGGCATGCTCGCGGGCCTGGGCTTTGAGGCCGTGCCTGCCGTGCTCATCTGCCTGCTGGCCAACGGCGTGCCCACGCCCTACGGCTCCATCGGCATCCCCACGGTGTCCGTTGCCGACCTGGTGGGTTTGGATTCCCTTCACCTAGCGACCGTTCAGCTGGTGCAGCTCGCACCGTTCTTTGTGGTGATGCCGCTATTTATTGTGCTGGTTGCGGGCCGTGTTGCCGATGACCAGGGCAATGCCGCGAGTGTGGGCGAGCGTCTGCACGGTGTTGCCGGCGTGGCGTTGCTCTCCGGCGTGTCGTTTGTCGGCGCGGCTCTGGTCGTTGCCATGTTTGTGGGCCCCGAGCTGGCCGTGGTCGTAGGATCCATCGTTTCGCTCGCGCTGACAGCTGCACTTGCCATGCGTGCCGAGAAGTCGGGGCATCTGGACGCACGCTTTCACATGAATATCGAGGCGGGGGAGAAGCTCACCGTTAAGTCGGCGCTTTCGGCCTGGTCGTGCTTCATCCTGATCTTTGTGTTGCTGCTGGGCACGTCTAATCTGGTGCCCGCTGTACATGCTGCGCTCGCGCCGTTTGCGAGCCATGTGCAGGTGTATTGCGGTGAGAATCCCGGTATGCTTACGTTTTCGT
>URTD01000147.1 GCA_900550735.1 uncultured Collinsella sp. | reverse complement strand
GGCTGTAGCCTCTATTTTGCGGCGTACAAAGAAACCTGTTATTATGGTAGCTAACAAGACTGATAATAATGAACTGCAATATAATGCTGCCGAATTTTATAAATTGGGGCTGGGTGATCCCTATTGTATTTCTGCATTAAGCGGAAGCGGTACAGGGGAATTGTTGGATCTGGTGGTAGGTAAATTCAGTAAAGAGGGTGAAGAACTGCTGGATGAGGATATCCCTCGTTTTGCAGTAGTAGGACGTCCGAATGCCGGAAAATCTTCTATCATCAATGCCTTTATCGGGGAGGACCGTAATATTGTAACAGAGATTGCAGGTACTACCCGCGATTCTATTTATACCCGTTATGAAAAGTTTGGTTTTGACTTTTATCTGGTAGATACTGCGGGTATCCGTAAGAAGAGCACCGTGTACGAGAACATCGAGTACTACTCCATGGTCCGCGGCCTGCGCGCTATCGACCGTGCCGACGTGGCGCTGCTCGTCGTCGACGCCTCCGTGGGCGTTACCGAGCAGGACCAGAAGGTCATGGGTTTGGCCATCGAGCGCGGCTGCGCCATCGTTGTGCTGCTCAACAAGTGGGATCTGCTCGACGACGACCGTAAGCGCGAGGCCTGCATGGAGACCATCGACCGCCGTCTGGGCGTTATGGCTCCCTGGGCCCAGTACCTACGCATCTCGGCCCTGACCGGCCGCAGCGTCGAGAAGATCTGGGCAATGGTAGACGCCGCCGAAAAGACGCGCTCGCAAAAGATCAGCACCTCGCGCCTCAACACGTTCCTCACCGACCTGCGCGAGTTCGGTCATACCGTGGTGGACGGCAAGCGCCGCCTGCGTATGCACTACGTGACCCAGACAGGCGTCAACCCGCCGACGTTCACGTTCTTCGTCAACCACAGCGATCTGGTCAACGACACCTACCAGCGCTACGTGGAGAACCGCATGCGCTCGACCTTCGACTTTGCTGGCACACCCATTCGACTCTTCTTTAGGAAGAAGGAGCAAAAGGATGCATAATCCGATTCTGCTGACCGCCATCTGCGCCGTGGTCTCGTTCTTTATCGGGGCGATTCCGTTTGGCCTGATCCTGGGCCGCGTGTTCAACCACACGGACATTCGTAAGGCGGGCTCCGGCAACATCGGCACCACCAACGCCCTGCGCGTAGCCGGCCCCAAGGTGGCCGCGCTCACGCTGCTGCTCGACTGCCTTAAGGGCGCCATCTGCGTCCTTATCGCGCGTCCGCTCATCGCGAGCGTGGGCTATGGCTTCCCCGTGAGCATTATGGCCCCCGGTGCCGCCGGCGACTGGATGCTCGGCGTCATCTGCCTGGCAGCCGTGTGGGGCCATATCTTCTCGCCCTACCTCAACTTCCATGGCGGCAAGGGCATCGCAGTTGGTCTGGGCGTCATCCTCGCCTGGTACTGGCCTATTGGCCTGTCGCTGCTGGGCATGTTTATCGTGGCCGTCGCCATCACCAAGTTTGTGTCGGTGGGCTCGCTTGCCGCGGCCATCGGTCTTCCCATCGCTGCCTGCGCGGTCTTTCCGTACAGCAGCCTCGGACTTAAGTTTTGCATGGCGCTGATCGGCATTACTGTGGTGTGGGCCCATCGTGCGAACATCAAAAAGCTCATGACGGGTAAGGAGTCCAAGCTCTCGTTTACCAAGCGCATCACCGAGCCCGACGATAAGTAGGAGAGAGTCATGAATGTTGCGCTGATTGGCTCCGGCTCCTGGGGAACCGCCGTCGCGGGCCTTGCCGCCGCGCGAGCCGAGCGCGTGACCATGTGGGCCCATAGCGAGGAGACGGCCGCCGGCATCAATGACGAGCATCACAACCCCCGCTACCTTGTGGGCTACGAGCTGCCCGGCAACGTCATCGCCACGACGGAGCTGGTGCAGGCGCTCGACGACGCCGAGGCCATCATCTTTGCCGTTCCTTCGAAGCACCTTCGCAGCGTATGCCACCAGGCCGCGCCCTTTATCGCCGCCGATACCCCGGTGCTTTGCCTCACCAAGGGCATTGAGCCCGAGTCCGGCCTGCTCATGAGCGAGGTCATCGCCAGCGAGATCGGCAACGAATCGCGCGTGGCAGCGCTCTCGGGCCCCAACCATGCTGAGGAAATCTGCCGCGGAGGTCTTTCTGCCGCCGTCATCGCCAGCGAAGATACGCAGGTAGGGGAGACCTTTAAGGACTTGCTGTCCACGGCCTTCCGCATCTATCTGTCGCAAGACATGACCGGTGTCGAGGTCTGCGGCGCCATGAAAAATGTCATCGCCATCGTGTGCGGCATCTCCGCCGGCACCGGTGCCGGCGACAACACGCTCGCCCTTATCATGACGCGCGGCCTGGCCGAGATTAGCCGTCTGGTGCATGCCCGCGGCGGTCAAGCTATGACCTGCATGGGACTTGCCGGCATGGGTGACCTCATTGCCACCTGCACCTCCGAGCATTCGCGCAACCGCACCTTTGGCTACGAGTTTGCCCACGGCGTTTCGCTCGACGAGTACCAGACGCGCACGCATATGGTTGTCGAGGGCGCCGTCGCCGCCCGCAGCGTGAGCGAACTCGCCCGTTCGCTGGGCGTAGACATTCCGCTCACCTTTGCCGTGGAGCAAACGCTCTACAACGGTGTTACTTTGGATAGGGCGCTCGAGATTCTCACCGACCGCGTCCCTTCTCAAGAGTTCTACGGACTCACCGACTAGCGCAGAAAGGCTACTACCATGAGTTCCATTAAAATCGCTCCGTCCATCCTTTCGGCCGATATGGCCAACCTCAAGGGCGAACTCGACAAGATCGCCGGTGCCGACCTTGTGCACTTCGACGTCATGGACGGCCACTTTACCGGCAACCTCACCTTTGGCGTTGACATCCTTAAGGCCGTCAAGCGCTCCACCGATGTGCCGGTCGACGCGCACCTGATGGTGTCGAACCCCGACGAGACGGTCGATTGGTACGCCGACGCCGGAGCCGACATGATCACCGTGCACTACGAGGCTTCCACGCACCTGCACCGCACGCTCACCCATCTGCAGCAGCGCGGCGTCAAGGCCGGCGTGGTGCTCAACCCCGCCACCCCCGTGTGCGTACTCGAGAGCATCATTGACGTCGTCGACATGGTGCTGCTCATGAGCGTGAACCCTGGCTTTGGCGGCCAGAGCTTTATCCCCGGTACCATTGCCAAACTGCACGAGCTCAAGGCCATGTGCGAGCGTCACGGCGTTTCGCCTCTCATCGAGGTCGATGGCGGTATCTCTTCCAAGAACATCGCCGAGGTCGTCAAGGCTGGCGCCAACGTGCTCGTCGCAGGTTCCGCCGTATTTAAGTCCGAAGATCCCGCTGCCGAGGTTGCGCTGCTGCAGAAGCTGGGCAACGAGGCCGCACAGGAGGCATAAAACCTTATGACCGCAGGTCAAAACCGCATACCCGTGAATCTTGACTATGCCGCCTCGACGCCCATGCGCGCCGAGGCGCGCCTTGCGCAGCGCGAGTACGACGACAGCGAGCTTGCCGGCGTCAACCCCAACTCGCTGCATTCGCTCGGCCGCAAGGCCGCTGCACGCCTGGAAGTGGCGCGTCGCGAGATTGCCCGCAGCTTTGGCGCACGCGTTCGCCCGTCCGAGATTGTTTTGACCAACGGCGGCACCGAAGCCAACCAGCTGGCGCTGCTCGGTCTTGCCGAGGGCGCTCGTCAGCGCGATCGCAAGCGTAACCGCGTGATCGTATCTGCCATCGAGCACGATTCGATTCTGGACAACCTGCCACTGCTGCGTGCTGCCGGCTTTACCGTCGACCTGGTGCAGCCCTGCCGTGCAGGCTACATTGAGCCTGCCGCGCTTGTCGAGCTACTAGGCGACGACGTGGCGCTCGTGAGCATCATGGTTGCCAACAACGAGACCGGCGTGGTGCAGCCCATCCGCGAGCTTGCCGCGGCCGCGCATACCGTGGGCGCCCTGTTCCACACCGATGCCATCCAGGGGTATCTGCACATTCCGCTCGATGCCGCCGAGCTGGGCGTCGAGGCCATGTCCGTCGCCGCCCATAAAATTGGCGGTCCTGTGGCATCCGGCGCGCTTTACGTTAAGACCCGCACGCCACTGCGCCCCCGCATTTTTGGCGGCGGACAGGAAGCCGGACGTCGCGCGGGTACGCAGGACCTGCGTACCCAGCTGGCTTTTGCCGCTGCCGCCCGCACGCTAGCGCCCCATGTAGCCCAGGAGCGCACAACGCTGCAGGCCTTATCCGATAAGCTCTATGCCACGCTTACGGCCCATCCTCGCATTCACGCCACGATGGGCGACTACGCGCAGGCCGATCGTCTGCCGGGTATGGTATCGATCTACATTGATGGCATGGACTCCGAGGAGCTCATCATCAAGCTCGACGCCGCCGGCTTTGAGGTATCGGCAGGCTCGGCATGCTCGAGCGGCAATATGGACCCCAGTCACGTTTTGAGCGCGATGGGCATCGGTCGCGAGCAGGCATTGGGCGCACTGCGCATTTCCTTTGATGACCGCGTGAATCCGGACGATCTGGACGAGTTTGCCCAGACGCTGCTCTCGATCGTGGGTGCCGCATGATCGTCGCCGAGCTCGAGCGTGCCCTGCTGGCACGCTATCCCAAGACCGATGCCGAGAGTTGGGACCATGTAGGACTCTCCGTTGGCGACCCTGCCGCTGAGATTACCGGTGT
>URTD01000146.1 GCA_900550735.1 uncultured Collinsella sp. | reverse complement strand
AGCCGGAGAGCACTTAATGTGCTCTCCGTGCGAGCAGGACTGCCCGAGCAGGCAACCTTATGCCTCTCGGACTGTCCCGGACCAAACCGCCGTTACGACAGTGCAATACCGCCAAGCCAGCCCCAGCGCACGCCAGAGCCAGTACCATAAAAGCTAATAAACGAGTCAAGCGACTTAGACGTAATGGCGCCCTCGTTGCTCATAACGATGCCGCCGCCAACGTAGATACCCACATGACCGTAGATAAGGCCCGGAGCACCCGTGCCGCTGTGCGAGGAATCGGCCACGATCATGCCCACCTGCAGCGCCGAGCGATCGGAGCTAAAGCACCAGGCGTTGAACATGTCACACGCGTTGCCGCCAAAATAGCCCACGCCGGCGTTACGGAAGACATTGGTAACCCACGCCGCGCACCAGTTCTGACCCGGCGAAGGCGTGGAGTAGCACGCGTTGACGACGGCCTGCTGTTTGCCCGAGCCGGCATTCTGTTGCGGGGTTCCGGGCGCATACGATCCGCCACCCGAGCTTGAACCACCCGAGTAGGAATTGTTCTTGTTCGCGGCGGCGGCGGCCTTCCTGGCAGCCTCCTCAGCCTGGGCGGCAGCGAGGATCTCGGAATCGCGCTGAGCCATGAGCTCCTTGACGTCGTCGGAAAGACCGTTCAGCACGGTCTGGACTTCTTGCTGCTTGGCCTGCATATCCTGCATCTGAGCCGTCTGCTGGTCCTTGAGTTTTTCCAGGTCGGCCTTTTGTGCTTCGAGCTCGGTCTTCTGTGCGTCGAGCTCAGCCTGAATCGTCTGGATATCCTCAATGGCATCGCGGTCGCTCTTGTTGATCTTCTCAACGTAATGCGCGTTGGCGACGAGTTCCTCAAACGAGCCAGAGGCCAGCAGCAGCGACAGGATGTTCGTGCCGCCGGACTTGTAGCTGGCGGCCACGCGATCGGAAAGGTCGTTGCGCTTCTTCTTGAGCTCGGCCTTCTTTTCATCGATCTGGGCCTGCGTGTCGTCAATCTTGCCCTGGACATTCTCGATGTCGTTGAGGGTCTGGGCATTCTTGTTGGCCAGCGCCGCATACTCATTTGCGATGCTGTCGAGCTGGGCCTGAACCTCGTCGAGCTGGGCCTGGGCGGCATTCAGTTTATCGGTTGTTTCTTTGGAAGCCTCCGCCGCATGGGCGCGAGCGGGCAGGCCAAAAAGAACTGCCGCAGAAGCGGTGCCGAACAGGGCCTTGAGGGCAGTGCGGCGCGAGAGCTCCTGGGAAAGGATGGAATCGCTGTTTGGTGACATATGTACTCCGTTACATGTTTATTTATATGTCGCTCAACTCATACATATTAGCGTACATATGGCGCGTCCCAACGATTTCCACGAACGGCAGGAAACTACAAGGTCAGCGGCTCGTAAGCAAATGCCAAAGATCAGGTTATGCGTACGCAAGCTCTTCTATGAGTACGTTGGCACAATCCTCCGCTTTTCCTACAGCGCACGATTTGGGCGTCCCTGCCTGCGCTATACTCCCCTGAAGAAGTGTTCCTGATTCGATAGGAGACTACATGTCCAAAGCACTCGACCCCAAAGACACCTGTGTCCTCGTTACCGGTGGCGCCGGCTTTATCGGCTCGCACACCGTCGTTCAGCTGCTCGAGGGTGGCTACCAGGTCGTCATCGTCGATGATCTCTCCAACTCCAGCGCCGTCGCCGTCGACCGCGTCAAGACCATCGTGGGCGACGAGGCCGCCAAGAACCTCACCTTCTACGAGGCCAACGTGCTCGACCGCGATGCGATGAACAAGATCTTCGATACCCATCAGATCGACCGTGTCATCCACTTTGCCGGCTTTAAGGCCGTCGGCGAGTCGGTGAGCAAGCCCGTCGAGTACTATCACAACAACATCGAGAACACCCTGGTGCTCATCGACGTCATGCGCAACCATGGCTGCAAGTCCATCATCTTCTCGAGCTCCTCGACCGTCTACGGCGACCCGGACAACCCGCCCGTCACCGAGGAGGATCCTAAGAAGCCCGCGACCAACCCCTATGGTTGGACCAAGTGGATGATCGAGCAGATCCTTATGGACGTCCACACCGCCGACCCCGAGTGGGACGTCGTGCTGCTCCGTTACTTCAACCCCATTGGCGCTCATCCGTCGGGCCTGATCGGCGAGGACCCCAAGGGCATCCCCAACAACCTGGTGCCTTATGTCGCCCAGGTCGCCGTGGGCAAGCTCGAGGCCGTTCAGGTCTTTGGCAACGACTACCCCACCCCCGACGGCACCGGCGTGCGCGACTACATCCACGTGTGCGATCTGGCCTCTGGTCACGTTGCCGCCCTTAACTGGATGAACGGCAAAACCGGCGTCGAGATCTTTAACCTGGGCACCGGCACCGGCACCTCGGTACTCGAGGTCGTTGCCGCCTTCTCCAAGGCTTGTGGCAAGGAGCTGCCCTATGTGATCCGCGAGCGCCGCGCCGGCGACATCGCTGCCAACTGGTGCGATGCCTCCAAGGCCGAGCGCATGATGGGCTGGAAGGCCCAGTACGACATCGCGGACATGTGCCGCGATAGCTGGAACTGGCAGAGCCACAACCCCAACGGCTTCGCCGACGCCGAGTAGCAAAAACCTACATACCGCTCTTGCCCCGATCTCACGTTGTGAGGTCGGGGCTTTTTTTCATGGCATGTAACCATTCGCCGAAAATCGACCAACTTTTTTATCTTGCCTGTACATGTTTAAACAACATGTTTTACAATAGGCGTATCGAATCAGAACATCGGAGGCGGACTGCACACCCATCGGCAGGCCGACCCCACAACAAGAAGGTTGGTGAGCGCATTCATGGAGCGTGCAAGCGGCGTCCTCATGCCCGTCTCATCTCTGCCCGGACCATACGGAATCGGCGGCTTTGGCTGGAATGCCTACGACTTCGTCGATTTTCTCGCCTCGTGCAAACAACATTACTGGCAGATTCTGCCCCTTACGACGACCAGCTATGGCGATTCGCCCTATCAGTCGTTCTCGGCCCGCGCAGGCAACCCCAACTTTATCGACTTTGCCGAGCTTATCGAGACAGGGTATCTGGAGCAGCGCGATATCGATGGCGTGTACCTGGGATCCGACCCCAGCAATGTTGACTACGGTGCTATCTTTGGCGGCCGCCGTCAGATTCTCGACCGCGCCGCCGAGCGCTTTGCTGCCGACAAGCCGGCCGATTTCGATGACTTTATCCAGGCCAACGAGGACTGGCTCATCCCCTACTGCGAGTTCATGACCGTCAAAGAGGAGTGCGGACTCAAGGCGTTTTGGGAGTGGCCCGCAGAACTGCGCACCCGCGGCGAAGCATCTGCCAAGGTCTGCGCCGCCCATCCCGCGCGCATGCTCTACCACCAGATGACGCAGTATTTCTTCGACCGCCAATGGAGCCGCCTCAAGGCCTATGCCAACGAGCGCGACATTCTCATCATCGGCGACCTGCCCATCTATGTCTCGCGTGACTCCGTCGAGATGTGGGCGACGCCTGAGCTCTTTAAGATCGACGCCGCCGGCAATCCCGTGAGCGTCGCCGGCACGCCGCCCGACCAGTTCTCGGCCACCGGCCAGTACTGGGGCAACCCCATCTACGACTGGGACGCCATGGAGTCCGACGGCTTCTCCTGGTGGGAGGGCCGCATTCGCGCCGCCCTCGACATGTACGACGTCATCCGCCTGGATCACTTCCGCGGCTTCGAGGCCTATTGGGAGGTGCCGTTCTCCTCGCCCGATTCGTCCTACGGTTCGTGGACGCAGGGTCCCGGCCTCAAGTTCTTCAAGACGCTCGAGGAAAAGCTCGGCACGCTGCCCATCATCGCCGAGGACCTGGGCTTCCTCACCCCCGGCGTCATCGACATGCGCGACAACTCGGGCTTCCCCGGCATGAAGATCCTGCAGTTTGCCTTTGAGGGCACCAACTCGTACTACCTGCCGCATAACTACATCGCCAACACCGTCGCCTATGTGGGCACCCACGACAACGAGACGGCGCGCGGTTGGTTTGAGGGAACGGCCACCCCGCGTCAGCGCGAGCAGGCAGCCCTGTACACCCATCAGCAGGCCGGCGAACCCATGGCAGATGCACTCAACCGCACCATCGCCGCCAGCGTGAGCGACACGTGCATCTACACCATGCAGGACCTGCTCAACTTGGGCAACGAGGCGCGCATCAACACCCCTGCCACGCTGGGCGGCAACTGGACCTGGCGCATGCTCGACGGCGCCATCACCCGCGAGCTCGAGCACAAACTCACCGACTGGACCGAGACCTACTTCCGCATCCCGTCGGAAGCCGAAATCGAGCTTCCTCAATAGGAGCTACCGCGCCCGACCCCTCCCCACCGTGCGGACGCGCTTGCTTTTCCCGCGCGAGGCCACCCCAATCCCCTCGCGCGGGCTTCTTATGAATTGCAGACATGAAACAACCCATCACAGGAGAAAACATGCCCCAAATTAACCTCATGGAACTCGCCGAGCAGTCTTTTAGCACCTCGCTCGAGCAGCTCGACGACCGTCGCATTTACAAGCTGCTGGTCAAACTCGTGCAGGAGCGCTCCGCCGCCTGCCCGCTCAACAACGGCAAGAAAAAGCTCTATTACATTTCCGCCGAATTTTTGATCGGCAAGCTGCTCATCAACAACATGATCGACCTCGGCATCACCGCCGAGCAC
>URTD01000145.1 GCA_900550735.1 uncultured Collinsella sp. | reverse complement strand
CGGCAACAAGGGCGTCATCTCCCGCATCCTGCCGGAAGAGGACATGCCGTTCCTCGCCGACGGTACTCCGGTCGACATCATGCTGAACCCGCTGGGCGTGCCTTCTCGAATGAACCTTGGCCAGGTGCTGGAACTGCACCTCGGCTGGATCGCGCACGCCGGCTGGGACATCTCCCTCGACCCGGATGCCGAGGCCGCTTGGAAGAAGTACGTGCCGCAGGGCGCCGAAAAGGGCGCTCCGGGCACTCCGGTGGCCACCCCGGTGTTCGACGGCGTCCGTCCGGAGACCATCAAGGGCCTGCTCAGCTGCACCCTTCCGGACCGCGACGGCAACAAGCTCGTCGGCCCCGACGGCAAGGCGACCCTGTTCGACGGCCGTACCGGCGAACCGTTCCCGAAGCCGATCTCCGTGGGCTACATGTACATGCTGAAGCTGCACCACTTGGTCGACGACAAGATCCACGCCCGCTCCACCGGCCCGTACTCCATGATCACCCAGCAGCCGCTGGGCGGCAAGGCTCAGTTCGGTGGCCAGCGCTTCGGCGAGATGGAAGTGTGGGCCCTCGAGGCCTACGGTGCCGCCTACACGCTGCACGAAATGATGACCACCAAGTCCGATGACGTCGACGGCCGCGTGCGCGTCTACGGCGCCATCGTGAAGGGTGAGAACCTGCCGCCGGCAGGCATCCCGGAGTCCTTCAAGGTGCTGCTTAAGGAAATGCAGTCCCTGTCCCTGAATGTCGAAGTGCTCAACGCCGAAGGCGTGGCCATCGACATGAAGGACGAGGATGACGATCCGTCCACTTCCTCCGATGACCTCGGCTTCAACATCGGTGCGCGTCCTGACGCCGCCGCCAAGGAAGACCAGGTTGCCGAGGAGCCCGAATTCCAGTGATTGAAAGGATTGGCCGCGCTGCAGCACAGCGTGCAGCGCGGCCAATCCCCGAACAACGTGATAAGCATTAAGAATCGATAGACAGGACAATAGAGTGCTGGACGTCAACGAATTTGACAAACTGAGGATCGGACTGGCCACCGCCGACGACATCCGTAACTGGAGCTACGGCGAGGTCAAGAAGCCGGAGACCATCAACTACCGTACCCTGAAGCCGGAGAAAGACGGCCTGTTCGGCGAGCAGATCTTCGGACCTACCCGCGACTGGGAATGCGCCTGCGGCAAGTACAAGCGCGTGCGCTTCAAGGGCATCGTCTGCGAACGCTGCGGCGTGGAAGTCACCAAGAGCCGTGTGCGTCGTGAGCGCATGGGCCACATCGAGCTCGCCGCTCCGGTGACCCACATCTGGTTCTTCAAGGGTGTGCCGTCCCGACTGGGCTACCTGCTGGACATCGCGCCGAAGGACCTCGAGAAGGTCATCTACTTCGCGGCCTACATGGTCACCAAGGTGGACGAAGAGCAGCGTCATCAGGACCTGCCGGACCTGCAGCAGGAGTTCGACAACGAGATCGCCAACCTCGAGAAGCGCCGCAACGCCGAAATCGAGGAGCGCGCCAAGAAGGTCGAAGCCGATTTGGCCGAGCTCGAAGCCGAAGGCGAAGCCAAGGGCTCCGCACGCGCCAAGCTGCGCAACAGCGCCGAGCGTGAAATGGCCGCCATCCGTACCCGCTACGACGAGCAGATCCAGCGTCTGAGCGCCGTGTTCGACCGCTTCAAGACCCTGAAGCCGGGAGACATGGAAGGCGACGTCGACCTGTGGCGTGAGATGGAAGACCGCTACGGCGATTACTTCGAAGGTTGCATGGGCGCCGAAGCCATCAAGAAGCGTCTGCAGGACTTCGACCTCGAGGCAGCCTCCAAGCAGCTGCGCGAAGAGATCGACACGGGCACCGGCCAGCGCAAGGCCCGCGCCCTCAAGCGCCTGAAGGTCGTCAACGCCTTCCTGACCACCGGCAACAAGCCGGAGGCCATGGTGCTCGACGTGATCCCGGTCATCCCGCCGGACCTGCGCCCGATGGTGCAGCTCGACGGTGGCCGTTTCGCCACCTCCGACCTCAACGACCTCTACCGTCGTGTGATCAACCGTAACAACCGTCTGAAGCGCCTCATCGAGCTCGGCGCCCCGGAGATCATGCTCAACAACGAGAAGCGCATGCTCCAGGAAGCCGTCGACTCCCTGTTCGACAACGGCCGTCGTGGTCGCCCGGTCTCTGGCCGTGGCGGTCGCCCGCTCAAGTCGCTCGCCGAGGCCCTCAAGGGCAAGCAGGGCCGTTTCCGTCAGAACCTGCTGGGTAAGCGTGTCGACTACTCCGGCCGTTCGGTTATCGTTACCGACCCCAAGCTGCTGCTGCACCAGTGCGGTCTGCCCAAGACCATGGCGCTGGAGCTCTTCAAGCCCTTCGTCATGAAGCGCCTGGTCGAGCTTGGCAAGGTCGAGAACATCAAGGGCGCCAAGCGCGCTATCGACCGCGGTGCCACCTTTGTGTGGGACATCCTCGAAGAGGTCATCGACGGCCGCGTCGTGCTGCTCAACCGTGCACCGACCCTGCACCGTCTGTCCATCCAGGCCTTTGAGCCGGTGCTGGTCGAGGGCAAGGCTATCCACCTGCATCCGCTGGTCTGCTCGCCCTTCAACGCCGACTTCGACGGCGACCAGATGTCTGTCCACGTGCCGCTGTCCAGCCAGGCTCAGGCCGAGGCTCGCGTGCTCATGCTCTCTGCGAACAACCTGCGCTCGCCGGCATCCGGCAAGCCGGTCAACATCCCCTCGCAGGACATGATCATCGGTGTGTACTACCTCACCCAGGTTCGCGAGGGCCTGCCGGGCGAGAACCACGTGTTCTCGAGCTTCGACGACGCGCTGCACGCCTATGACTGCCGCTCCGAGGTCGACATGCAGGCCAAGATCCAGGTCCGCGTGTCCGCTGCCGACGCCAACGTCATCAACGAGGACGGCACCCGTATCTTCCGCGTCAAGAACGGCAAGAACGAGTTTGTCGACTACGACGTCACCGGCAACAAGACCGCGCGCTTCGAGACCTCTATCGGCCGCATCATCTTCAACCGCCAGTGCCTGCCCGAAGACTATGAGTTCATGAACTACAAGATGGTCAAGGGCGACGTGGCCAAGCTGGTTGCGGACTGCTGCGATCGTTACCCCGAGGCCAAGGTCGGCCCGATCCTCGACGCCATCAAGTACTCCGGCTTCCACTACGCTACCCGCGCCGGCCTTACCATCTCGGTGTGGGACGCTCTCATCCCTGCCGAGAAGCAGGAGCTGCTCGATCGCGCCCAGGCCAACGTCGACCAGATCAACGAGTACTTCGAGGAGGGCTTCATCAACGAGACGGAGCGCCACATCGAAGTCGTTAACGAGTGGACCGCTTGTACCGACAAGGTCGCAGCGCTCATGCTCGACATGTTCGACGAGGAGAACCCGCTGTACATGATGGCCGACTCCGGCGCCCGTGGTTCTAAGACCCAGCTGCGTCAGCTCGGCGGCATGCGTGGTCTGATGGCAGACATGTCCGGCGAGACGATCGACCTTCCCATTAAGGCGAACTTCCGCGAGGGCCTGCTGCCGCTCGAGTACTTCATTTCGACCTACGGCGCCCGTAAGGGCCTGGTCGATACCGCATCCCACACCTCGGACTCTGGTTATCTGACCCGTCGTCTGGTCGACGTGGCCCAGGACGTCATCGTCCGCGAGGAGGACTGCGGTACGCACGAGGGCGTTACCTACAACCTCATCATCCCCGGCACCACCGACCTCAACACCGACCTTGTCGGCCGTTGCTTCATCGAGGACGTCGTGGCTCCCGATGGCACCGTGCTCTTTGAGCAGGACGGCTACATCGAGAAGGTCGCTGACATCCAGAAGATGGTCGATGCCGGCCTCAAGAAGGTCAAGCTTCGCGCGCTGCTTACCTGCCGCTCCAAGTACGGCGTGTGCCAGAAGTGCTACGGCTGGGATCTTTCCACCCGTCGTCCGGTCGCCATCGGTACCGCGGTCGGCATTATTGCCGCCCAGTCCATCGGCGAGCCCGGTACGCAGCTTACGATGCGTACCATTCACTCCGGCGGCGTCGCTGGCGTCGACGATATTACGCAGGGTCTGCCTACGGTCAGCCGTATGTTCGATATCGTCGGCAACGTCAACGAGAAGATTCTGGGTCGCGAGGCCGAGCTGGCTCCGTACTCCGGCCACCTATCGATTAAGCCCGAGAAGTCCGAGTACGTGCTGACGCTCACCGACTCCGAGGATCACACCCGTGTCCTCGACGAGCGTCGCGTCCCTGCTTCGGTGCGCTTTATGCCCGAGATCGAGGACGGCTGCGAGGTTCGCGCCGGCGATCAGATCACCAAGGGCTTCGTCAACTTCCGCAACCTGCGCAAGCTGACCGACATCGAGTCGACGATGCACACCTTCGTCGAGAGCGTCAAGGACGTCTACACCAGCCAGGGCGTCGACCTGAACGACAAGCACATCGAGGTGCTCGCACGTCAGATGCTGCGTCGCGTTCAGATCACCAACCCCGGCGACTCCAAGTACCTGCTTGGTCAGTACGTCGACCGCTACGAGTTCGCTGACGAGGTCGAGCGCGTTGCCCGTCTGGGCGGTCAGGCTCCCGTGGCCGAGCCCGTCATCCTGGGTACGCTCAAGGTCGCATCCAACATCGACTCCTGGCTGTCGAGCGCTTCGTTCATCCGTACCGCCGGCGTCCTTACCGAGGCTGCCATCGAGGGCAAGGTCGACCACCTGCTCGACCTTAAGTCCAACGTCATCGTCGGTAAGAAGATCCCGGCTGGTAC
>URTD01000144.1 GCA_900550735.1 uncultured Collinsella sp. | reverse complement strand
GTGAGATGGTGTTGGCGACGCTCGCGTTAAAGTGCGTCATGATGAGTACGCCGAGGAAGTTGAATGCGGCGCTCATGAGAATGGCGGCACGGGCGGGCATGCAACGCGTAGTGACGCAGGTCGCGATGGCGTTGGGCGCGTCGGTCCATCCATTGACGAAGATGGCGCCCAACGCGAGGATCACGGTGACGGCAAGGACTGGGTTCGACACAATTTGGCCGAGGAAGGTTGAGAACGTTACGTCCATATATGGGCTTTCTCGAAGTTTGCAGGCACGTTACAAAAACATGATAAATCGTATCACCTCCTGCGGGTCTCTTTACCGAGTTCTGATGGGAGAAGTGAACTTTTTGGCACTAAAATTGAATATTTGCCCTGTTGACCGCGGGTGTTCTTTTTGCTAACACGCCATGCGGACACGTGTGATTACTACGACACTCCAAAACCACAGTCTGTTCGCTTTACAACATACAAACATGCGTTCGATAATAGGAGGCATGGAATATCGACAGACAGACGGCAAAACTCGGCGCGTACACAAGCAGTATGTGGACGTCGTGGCTCGCATCCTCGCGGGCGGACAGGTTGTGCCGGTTACCGTCTGCTGGGTTGACGGTCGCTGCTTTACGATTGACGAGATTGTCTCGTCTACCGGTTTTGGCCTGACGGTTCACGGCATTCGTACGGCGACTTATAAGGTTCGTTTTGGTGGACATGCGACCGAACTGTATCTGGAAGAACAGGCACGCGAGCGACCGGATGGCTCGCAGGCACACGTGATGCGTTGGTGGGTCTGGGCCTTTGATCGCACGCTCGAGGGCGAGCGCCGTAGGTAAGGACGTACGGCATTCGGGTACAATGACAGGAATCTTGTCACCTACGGTGCCGTCGCGGCGCTTTGTGAAAGGACGAAGTATGAACGATATCCAGGGCTATCAGAACGGCCTCATCGAGACCGGCGCAAGCCGCGCCAAGGAGATGTCGCCGCGCGCGTACAACCTTGTCATGTCTGCCCTGATCTTTTTGGGCTTTTGCGCCATGGGCGCCGGCGCCTATTTTACGAGCACCATGTCGTTTGCGCGCATGATGATGAGCGGCGCCGCTTTGCCGCTGGTCTTTGGCTCATTTATTTTGACCATCGTCGGCATGGTCATGATGTCGGCTGCTGCCAGCAAACAGTCCGTGGGCCTGTCACTCGTGGGCTACGTGGTCTTTGCGAGCACCTTTGGTCTGACGGCGTCGTTTGGTCTTGCAAACTACGACCTGCCTACCATTAACACCGCCTTTATCGCCACGGCCGCCATCACCTTTGTCTTTGGTGCGCTGGGCGTGACCTTCCCCAAGTTCTTCCAGCGTGTGTATGGCATTGGTTTTGGCATCCTGCTTGCCACGATTCTGGTCGAGATCGTGCTGATGTTCATGGGCGTTTCGCAGTCCATCACCGACCTGATCGTGATTGTGGTGTTCGCCGGCTTCATCGGCTACGACACCTATGTGGCAACGACGGTGCCGCCCACGCTGCCCAACGCCGTACTTATGGCATCCAACCTGTTCGTGGATATTATCAACGTGTTCCTGCGCATTCTGAACATCCTCGGCCGTCGCGATTAAAGCGCGGCATTGCGATGCTTCCTGCCGGACACGGTAAAACGATGCGAAAGGCGGTCCTTCGGGACCGTCTTTATGTGTGCGGCGGGGTATCATGGATGGGAAAAGCCGATAGCGGCAGCGACAGGAAAGGTGGCCATGTATGGCAGACGTCGACAGCAGGAACCGTAACCGCAGGTCCAACCGAGCGGGTCAGCCCAATCCCAAGCGTGAGGCACGTGCCAAGGCCGCCGAGTGCCATGTGACGGCTGTGTCCGAGGCCTGTGCCAAGGACATCGAGCGTTCGCTTGCCGGCGTGCGCGAGTTCGATGGTATGCCTGCCGGTTTTGTCGCGGCGATGAAGACCAGGGTCCAGAAGGCAGCGGCTGCTGAGGAGCAAGCTGCCGAGGACGTCGAGGCTGCCGAGGTCGAGGCTACTGAGGCTGCTGAGGTCGAGGCTGCGGTCGATGCCGAGGTGGCGCCCGAGCCCGTCGAGGAGGCCACCGAAGCCGAGCCCGCGCCTGCCGCCGAGGAGCCCGCTCCGGTCCTGCCCGAGGTCACCGTGCTCGACGCCTCTGCCACGCAGGCCATTCTGGATAACGGTCGAGGCTACGCGCAGTTCTGCGACATGGCTGTGCTTGCCTTTGCCTCGTTCACCAATCCGGGCGGTGGCTACATCCAGGGCTATCTGGGCCAGGAGGCCACGCTGTGCGCCGATTCGTACCTGTACAATGTCCTTGATAAGCAGCGTAAATGGTACGGCGAGAACCGTCGCCGTAACATCAACTGTGAGCTGTACCGCAACCGTGCGCTGGTGGTGCCCGCGGTGCGCTTCGACCGCAAGCATGTGCACGCCTATGCCGACGTAATCGTCGCCGCTGCACCCAACGCCAAGCGTGCTCGCCAGGAGTACCGCGTGAGCGACGATGCCTTGCTTGACGCCCTGCGCGACCGCATTCGCTTTGTGCTTGCTATCTGCGATGAGCTGGGCCGCGAGAAGCTCGTACTGGGTGCTTGGGGCTGCGAGAACAACGGCTTTGACGCCGAGGCCGTGGCCGAGCTCTTCCGCAAGGAGCTCGCATCGGGCGACTTCAAGGTCAAGCAGGTCTTCTTTGCCGTGCCCTCTACGCGCTGGGACGAGGATTTTGCCAAGTTCGAGCACGTGCTGGCAAACTTCCCCGAGCGCAACGAGGAGTCCTATGCCCAGGTTGCCGCCCGCGCCGCAGCCGCTCGTGCCGCCGAGCAGGCCCAGGCAGCAGCCGAGGACGATGAGGACGAGGACGACTGGCGCAAGTACCTGTAAGCGGTGCGCGCGATGTGATATGCCAAGCCGACGGGAGGGATTGCTCCCGTCGGCTTTTTACGGAATGGGGAACTCAAGATGAAAAACGTTCTGTGCTTTGGTGACAGCAACACCTATGGCTGTGATCCGGCGGGTATGCGCGACGGCACCGCAGTGCGCTATGCGCAGGATGTGCGCTGGTGCGGTGTGGTGCAGCGTGACCTGGGTGAGGGTTGGCATGTGATTGAGGAAGGCCTAAATGGTCGCACGACGGTGCGCGACGATATGTGCCATCTGGACACCAACCTCAACGGCATTCGCGCGCTGCCGATGCTGCTCGAAGCCCATAAGCCGCTGGACGCGATCGTGATTATGCTGGGCACCAACGACTGCAAGACGGTCTTTGGCGTGACAGCCTCCGATATCGCCCGTGGCGCCATGGCACTGATTCGCGCCGTCCGCGCGTTTGCCTGGACCGATGCCGCGCCCTGCCCACGGATTCTGCTGATGGCGCCTATCAAGATTAAGCCGCAGATCGCCGACGTATATATGACCGATTTTGACGAGCATTCCGTAGAAGCCTCGGAACATTTTGGTGAGTACTACGCGCATGTGGCTGAGCAGTTTGGCTGCGACTTTTTGAATGCCGCCGACTTTGCCGAGCCGGGCGATATCGACTATCTGCATATGATGCCCGAAAGCCACGAGAGCCTGGGTCACGCCGTGGCAGCCAAGCTCCAAGAGATGCTTGGTGAGTAGCGCGACCCAAAGCAGTACAGAAGTTCCCCTTGCGACGGCTTGTTTCGTTGGTTTGTTTTGATCTGTAACAGTTGTAAGGCCGAAAACGGGTTAGATGTTACAGATTAAGATTATTTAGGTTGATATCGGTCGTTTGTCTCGATCTGTAACATCTAGGGTCGATTTCGCCGAGTTAATGTTACAGATCGAGATGTTTGTGGGAACCACCGCAAAGGTGCCTGTCCCCTTTGCGGTGGTTTTGGACTGCGAATCTTAATACTGCCACATGTGGTTGACGGGGCCGGAGCCTTTGCCCATGTTCAGGCCGGCGGCCAGAGCGCCTGTCAGGTAGGCCTTGCCAGCGTTGACGGCATCGGCAAGATCCATACCCTGGGCCAGCGCGCAGGCAATGGCGGACGAGAGCGTGCAGCCGGTGCCGTGTGTGTTATTGGTATCGATACGCTTGTGGCGGAACCACGTGGTGAGTGGATCTCCCAGATGGTTGCCCTCGTCATCGAGCGGCGCGGGTTCGGCCAGTACATCGTTGGCCTCGTTGACAAGATGCCCACCCTTAACGAGGGACGCGCAGCCAAAGCGGCGGGTGAGGAGCATGGCAGCGTTTTGCTGCGTGCGCTCGGAATCGACCTCGTAGTCGAGCAGCGCCATGGCCTCGGCCTCGACCTCGGCTTTATCACGCTTCTGCACCGAGATCGGCGCGTCGCAGACGTTTTTCAGCACTGTGTAGTGCGGGAAGAGGTCAAACTGCTGGAACACCAGCCCGAACTGCCGCCGCACCTGCGCGAGCGCGGCTTTTCCGGCGTAGACGCTTTTGCCGTTTTCCTCGCGCGCGGCGACGTTTTCGCCATACGCGAGCGTGCCGGAGTCCATGGTCTCAAGCAGCGTCGCGCAGCGCAGCATCGTCGACTTGCCGCCGCCCGAGGGGCCGATGATCGACACGACCTCGCCCTTTTCCACCTTGAGCGACACGCCCTTTAATACTTCGAGCGCGCCGAACGCCTTTCTGGCGTTCTGCATTTCAAAAACTGCCATTGCTCTCCCCTCCCTTTAGCGGTAATAGCGCAGCGCCTGCTCCCATTTTTCCATGGCGAAGGCGACCACATAGTTGAAGACATAGTAGAAGACACCCGCCGCCACCAGCGCCAGCATGCCCGGCGTATTCGGCGAGGCAACGATCTGCTTGGCGCGCGTGAACATCTCCACCGTGCCGAT
>URTD01000143.1 GCA_900550735.1 uncultured Collinsella sp. | reverse complement strand
AACCGACGGCGCGACCGAGGCCCTGTCGGCAACATTCATGGCTATGCTCAACCCCGGCGACGAGGTCATCATCCCCACGCCGGCCTTTGGCCTGTACGAGAGCATTGTCGTGGCCAATCACGCCAAAGCGGTCTTTTTGGATACGGAGCCTGCGCAATTCCAGATTGACGAGGATGCGCTTCGTGCTTGCGTGACGCCGGCGACCAAGGCCATCGTCATTTGCACGCCCAACAATCCTACGGGCTGCATCCTCAACGCGGCTTCGCTCGACGCCGTGGCGCGCGTAGCGGAGCAGGCGGGCATCTACGTAGTCTGCGACGACGTATACAACCGCCTCGTCTATGTGGACGGCTACGAGCGCTTCGCCCAGCGCCACCCGGAGCTACGCGAGCAGACGGTGGTCATCGAGAGCTTCTCCAAGCCCTGGGCTATGACTGGCTGGCGCTTGGGTTGGCTCGCAGCCGCAGCCCCCGTCATCGCCGAGATCGCAAAGGCCCACCAATACCTAGTATCGAGCGCCGTCTCCTTCGAAATGGACGCCGCAGCCCGAGCCCTGACCGTCGACCCAACCCCCATGCTCGAAGTCTATCGAGCCCGCCGCGAGCGCGTACTCGCAGCCTTAGACGCCATGGGCCTCGACGTAGTGGAACCAGCCGGCGCCTTCTACGCCTTCCCCAGCATCAAGCAGTACGGCCTAACCAGCGAAGACTTCTGCATCAAAGCCATCAAAGAGGCCAACGTAGCCCTAGTCCCGGGCGACTGTTTCGGAACCGAAGGCCACATCCGCCTAAGCTACTGCGTCTCCGACAAAGATCTGGACGAAGGCCTCCGCCGCCTGTCCACCTTCATTTCAACCTTGTAGCCCTCAGGGATGCAACACATCAGCCCACCGACCCAAGCATTATGAGTGGGGGCGTCAGCCAACGAAAACCCGGGCTGCCCAAAGTCAACGCAGGCACGCGCCGCCGAAGGCCAGGCGCAAGGTTTTCGTAGATTCCGCATGAGCCGAAGAGCACTTAATGTGCTCTTCGTGCGAGCCAGGACTTGACCGAGCGAAAACCTTGCGCCTGGCCTTCGGCGGAGCGTGCCGGATGGTGGAATTGTGTGCAGCCCGGTTTTCCGTTGACCGACGCCGGGGTCCCCGCCATAATACTTTCGGTTCACGCACGAATCCGCTGCCAGAGACAGCCGGCGCAAACGGGTCTTACCCGCGAGCTTAATGGGACTTCCCGCCAGCCGAGGTGGTCGAGTAGATATGTCTTCTCGCCCCCGTCGCTCATGCAGCGCGGGGGCTTTCTTTTTGGACATGCCCCCGTCACGTCCTTGTGGCGGACCGTGCCCGGAAAGAATTCGAGGAGGTGTAATTCATGCCCCAGCAGTACAAAATCGACAAGGTTGCAGAGATCGAGTCCCGTATCGCCGAGAACGCCGGTCTGTTCGTCGTCAACTACAACGGTCTGACGGTTAAGCAGGCTCAGGAGCTGCGTCATCAGCTTCGCGAGTGCGGCGCCGAGATGAAGGTCTACAAGAACAACCTGGTCAAGATCGCCCTCAAGAACCAGGAGCAGCCCGAGATCGACGAGATCCTCGCCGGCCCCGTCGCTTATGTGTTCTACGAGTCCGAGCCGGTCGAGGCCGCTAAGGCCCTTAAGGACTTCTCCGCTAAGTCCAAGGGCGTCCTTGAGATCAAGGGCGGTATCTCCGACGGCAAGGCCGTTTCCGCTGATGATGTTAAGGCTATCGCCGAGCTGCCCACCAAGGATCAGCTTCTCGGCCAGATCGCCGGTCTCATCTCCGGTTTCGCTCGCGACATCGCTGTCTGCGTCAACGGCGTTTCCTCTGGTCTCGCTCGTTCGATTCAGCAGGTCTCCGAGCAGAAGGCAGCCTAGTCGCTGTTTTCACCCGCGGCGGCAACGCCGCACCCCTGGCGCATTCGCGCCGTGTTTTAACTGATCTCCGTGCACAGACACGGAAACCGAAAGGACTTAGAAATGGCTAAGCTTACCACCGATGAGATCATCGATGCTCTTAAGGAAATGACCCTTCTCGAGGCTTCCGAGCTCGTCAAGGCTATCGAGGACACCTTCGGCGTTTCCGCCGCTGCTCCGGTTGCTGTTGCTGCTGCTCCGGCTGCTGGCGCCGCTGAGGCCGAGGAGAAGACCGAGTTTGACGTCGTGCTCGAGGGCTTCGGCGACAACAAGATCCAGGTCATCAAGGCCGTCCGTGAGCTCACCAACCTTGGCCTGAAGGAGGCCAAGGAGGTCGTCGAGGGCGCTCCCAAGGCTGTTCTCGAGGGTGCCAAGAAGGAGGACGCCGAGGCTGCCAAGGAGAAGCTCGAGGCTGCTGGCGCTGCTGTCACCCTCAAGTAATCAGGCTTTCTCGCCAGATTTCTTTGCAGACGGGGTTCGCATTGCGAGCCCCGTCTTTTTTGTTTTTCGGTCCCTCGACATCGGTAGCTCAAACTGCCATGTTCTGTGATTTGCGTCGTATCGGGCGCCCTGCCGTTGGGCAATAAAATTGCACCATTCGAGCAATAATTTGCGTTGACCTGCTGAAGAATTGTCTCTGCCTTGTAGCGACATATAGTTCCAGCGGTAAGATGCTTGGGTATCGCAATTTGGTCTGCGGCTGTGTGCCGCACGCATGGGGCGCTTTTGCGCCTGCGAAAGGATCTTTGAATAACATGAAGGCAATCATCCCCGCCGCCGGTCTTGGCACGCGTTTTCTGCCTGGCACCAAGTGCACGCCCAAAGAGATGCTGCCGGTGCTCGACAAGCCCGTCATTCAGTACGTCGTCGAGGAGGCGCTCGACCCCGAGGAAGTCGACGACGCCATCATCGTTACTTCTCCCGGCAAGCCCGAGCTGCTGAACTACTTCCAGCCCGATCGCTCGCTCGAGAACCTGCTGCGCGAGCGCGGCAAGAACGCCTATGCCGATGCCGTCGCCCACGCTGGCGGTATGCCGGTCGACTTCCGCTATCAGTACGAGCCCAAGGGCCTCGGCCATGCTATCCGCTCTGCTGCCGACGCCGTGGCAGGGGAGAACTTCCTGGTTCTTCTGGGCGACTACGTTGTGCCTAACCGCGACATCTGCGACAAGATGCTCGCCGTTTCCAAGGAGCACGGTGGCGCTTCGGTTATCGCCGTCGCTGCTTGCTCGCCCGAGGAAGTCAGCCGCTACGGCGTTATCGCCGGTGAGCGCGTCGGTTCGCTCGAGGGCGCCGAGGACGTTGCCGATGCAGAGCCGGGCGCTGTCTGGCGTATCGGCGGTCTGGTCGAGAAGCCCGCTCCCGAGGCGGCTCCGTCCAACCTGTACATTGTCGGCCGTTATCTGCTGAGCCCGCTGGTCATGGACCTGCTCGCTGATCAGCAGGCCGGCAAGGGCGGCGAGATCCAGCTCACCGACGCCATGGCCCGTTCGCTCGACCGTGAGGCCATGTATGCCGTCGTCATCGACCCGCTGTCGGGCTACGACACCGGCACTCCCTCTGGCTGGATGGCCACTAACGCCCTCATGGCTGCAAGCGATCCCCGCTTTGCCGATGCCTTCTGGGACGCCATCGACGAGCGCGGCGGATTGATGCGCAAGTAAGCCTTCGGACATCGACATTTACGGGCGCGGACCTCGGTTCGCGCCCGTTTTTTATAAGAGCTGCGATTGCCGGCCCTCTGTTCACAGAAAATATATGAACAGATGTTCGATACACATACATCTACCTGCGTGTTTTCTGTCGAAAAACTTTGCTACTCCAAAAACTCAATCGCGTCAAGGCTTTTCTTGCCCAACGGTCGGTACCTGATAAACTATTAGGTTGCGATAACTGGCGAAGCTATGCCTCGCCAACCCACCGAGCATTTCCGTGAAGGAGGAAAAACCTGGTGACCTACGCATACACTGCCACTGAGCGCAAGCGCGTCAGCTTCGGGAAAATCCCGGAGGCCATGGAGCTCCCCAACCTTATCTCTGTTCAAAGGGAATCCTTTGAGCGTTTTAAGGACGAGGGCCTTCGTGAGGCGTTCAAGGAATCCAGCCCCATCCAGAGCCAGAACCATGTTCTCGAGGTTACCTTCGGCGAGCATCAGTTCGGCGACCCCGCGCACACCGTCGAGGAGTGCCGCGAGAAGGATATGACCTATCAGGCTCCGCTTCTGACCGACGTCCGTCTCACCAACAAGGAGACCGGCGAGATCAAGGAGCAGCTCGTCTTTATGGGCGACTTCCCCATGATGACCGATCAGGGCACCTTCATCATCAACGGTACCGAGCGTATCGTCGTCTCGCAGCTCGTCCGCTCCCCGGGCGTGTACTACAGCTCCGAGATGGATTCGGGCAAGCAGATCTACAAGGCCCAGATCATCCCGTCCCGCGGTGCCTGGCTTGAGTTTGAGGTCGACAAGCGCGACCAGCTCATGGTCTCCATCGACCGTAAGCGCAAGCAGAGCGCCACGATGTTCCTGCGCGCCCTTGGCATTGCCGTCACCAACGACGACATCATCGAGCTGCTCGGCAACTCCGATGTGATCAAGCGCACTCTGGAGCGCGACACCGCCCTCACCCGCGAGGATGCCCTTATCGAGATTTACCGTCGCCTGCGCCCGGGCGAGCCTCCCACCGTGGACGCTTCCCGCAGCCTGCTCGAGGGCCTGCTCTTTAACCCGCAGCGCTACGATCTGGCCCGCGTCGGTCGTTACAAGGTCAACAAGAAGCTCAACCTCACCACCGAGGAAGAGGTCACGGTGCTCACCGACGAGGATATCGTCGCGACGCTGCGCTACCTGCTGTCCCTCGCTGCCGGCGAGCAGGGCTTCAAGGTCGACGACATCGATCACTTTGGCAACCGCCGC
>URTD01000142.1 GCA_900550735.1 uncultured Collinsella sp. | reverse complement strand
ACGGCTGCGATAGCGCCGCCGATAATAAAGCGGCGGCGGGTCATGGCATCGTGGCGGGCCTGATTCAGGATCTCTCGTGCGCGCTCGCCGGCGACGTCGACCTTAAGGTGCGTGCCAGAATCGATATCAATTGCGGCCTCGTCTCCTGCACCTTCGCGGCCTTCGGATTCGGCGTCGGTGAGGTATGCCGAGAGCACCTCGAGCATCTGCTGCTCGGTGGGACGATCGCACTGCTCGACTGAAAGCCCCTTCATGATGATCTGGACGAGCGCCTCATCGCCCTCGCAGCGCGGCTCGAGCGGTGCCGGCTTGGTCTTGGTCTTTACGAGATAGAACGAGCCGGTTGCAGCGGCGTCCGTCGACTCAAAGTCAAACGGTTTGCGACCGCTGTAGAGCTGGTACAGAATGCTCGAAAGCGCATAGACGTCGATTGCCGGCGAACGGCGAAGGGCCGCGATGCCTTCGATATCCTGCGTGAGCATCTCGGGCGCGGCGTATGCGGGCGTGGCAAAACGCCAGATGTCGGCGCGCCGGGTGATCGTGTCGTCGCCGAGAGCCATGGTCGCGGAGCCCATGTCGATGAGGCAGGGGTCAAAGGAACAATCAGCAATCTGCTGCTCGAGCGTTCGGCTGGTGGTGCGGAACATGATATTGGCAGGCGACAGGTCGCGATGGATGACCGGATTCACGAGGCCTTGGGTCATCAAGAGCGCACGAAGCACGGCGTTTCCGACGGCGGCGACCATCTGGGTGGTCAGCCCGCCCGAGGCGTCGTGCGGAAGCAGGGGCAGCGCCTGCTTGAGCGAGGTGCCCTCGACCCACTCCATGAGGATGAGAGGGTCATCCTCGCACGATCCGTAGCCATAGACGCGCGGAAATCCGCGCAGGTGCGAGACGGTACACAGATGACGGTACTCCTCGAACAGCGCGGCGGTGCTGGCCAGGTGCGCTGCCGATTGCTCGGCGGAGCGGTCGGGGGCTTGGCCGGAAAGGATAGCGTTGTCCTTGAGCAGCTTGACGGCAAAGACCTCGCCGCTCGTGTTGGTCGCGCGCAGCACGTGCCCGATGTTGCCGTTGTTGCGGTGGGCCGTCTGGAGAATAAGCGTCATAAACCGACGTTTGGCGTCGTCCTCGGCGCTGGGGTCGACCGCCACGGCGGTATCGAACGTATCGAGACGGATGAGTTTGTCGCCATAGGCGCTATCGGTAGTATCCATGGCGTTCCTTTGTCTGGCATGGGTTGCCGCACGTATACGCGAGCAGTGCGGATATCGGTAAAGTACCATGATAGCCGCACTGCCCACGTATACCGCTGAGCATTGTCGTTTACGACGCAGAAGGTAGAAGACGAAAGACGGACGGCGACCGTCTTCCGATCGCCGTCCGCGCTAGTCCACAATGACAAGGAATGTCGTGTAGAGACCCAGATGGAGCCTGTCGCTGTTTTCGATTTCCACTGGGGGATAGATCTTGCCAGGCTCGCGTTGGTCGCGCGGCGGCTCAATCACAATATCGCCGTCACCCGCGCCCGATTCGAGCACTGTGCCGTTGGTCGACCCAAGGCCCTGGGCGTACCAGTGCTCACCCTCAAGCCAAATGCGAAGATGCTCGCGCGATGCGTCGGCGCCCACATCGGTGATGCTGGGCGAGGTTTTGGGCAAAGAACCAATCACGGTGCCGCGCGGATCGCGTGTGAGGGGATGGATTTGCATGCCGGCGCAGTTGTCGGCATGGGTTCTGAGCAGACCGAGGTTGGGGGCGACGGTGCGCGGCTGCTCCAGGCTGCTCATAAAGCCACGTCCGACGGTAGTTTCGGTGGTGCCAAAGTGCTCGCCCGTCTTGCTGTCGCAAAAGCGCTCGACGGTGGCCACGCCCTGAACGGGATCGGCGAGCGCCCCCGTTGCCACAAAGAGCATAAGGTAAAGCGTGCTTTTCTCGCGCACGGCATTGCCGTCAAAGTTGTCGATGCGATTGAGGGCATTTGCATATAGGCGGCTGTCCAGCTTGTAGCTGGCGAGAGCCGACATCATTTCGTTGGCGGCCGGACCGCGATAGTGCTCGGCGATTGCCCGATAGGCGGACTCGCCGCCGCCGAGCTTGCTGCAGATTGCCGAGGAAAGGTTGAGCGTGGTGACGGTAAAGTCGCTGTAGATGGAGGGCGCGCACTGGTCAGGCTTGCGATGGACGATGTAACGGGTGAGATACGAGCGGTTGGAAGAGCATTTCTCGAGCAGGGTACTGCCGAGATAAGAGTTTCCATTGATGAGCATTCGGGCGATCTCGAGATGTTTAAGACCGCCGAACGAGCGAATATCGTTATAGAGGACCGAGCAAGGCGTCTCTGCTGCCACGGATACCTCCTTTGATTGCTTCCTAGCCAATATGGCGATAGGAATTAATGGCCCCCGGTGGGCGACGTATTAAATGGCTGCGCAATATATAGCGTAACTAAAGCAACATTATAGGCCACATGTTCGAAATTGCAGGAAGACTGAGAGATTTGGTTTGGACTGGACGGAAATCCCCCTCTGTCTTGATCTATAACAATTAGGGCCGATTTTACTCGTTAACTGTTACAGATTGAGACGTTTGTGAGCCGTGTCGACCGTTTGTCTCGATCTGTAACACGTAGAGGAAGATTCGCCCTGTAGATGTTACAGATTGAGACAATCAGCCGGGCCCACCTCGTCCGCCTCGTCATCTGTGGTTTACGTGGGGGCATGCGAAGCACGGGTATACTAACCGGCGGCGAATCTGCTCCATCGCTTAGAGCTGCTGCGTCTGGACGGCGCGTGATAGGGCTGCCAAAGCGATCGCCAGCGTGCTGAGCAACGTCCTCTCTGTGCGCACCTGTTTTTGTATGTATTAGCGCACTACCAAGCACGCCCGCGCGGCCGCATGCCGTGCCCATTGCGCGTGCAGATAAGGAACAACAACATATGCGTAATTCTGTATCTGACGTCACCGACGCCGAGATTCTGGACGAGACCCGCGAGGCCATGACCCAGGCTGCCTTCGATGCCGCCGATGAGGCCAATGCCGCCCAGGCCGTCGAGTCCGCTACCGAGAGCCTGCCCGCCTTTGACGAGCTGGGCCTCTCCGACGAGATGCTTCGTGCTATCGAGAACCTGGGCTACACGGCGCCGACGCCTGTCCAGGCTGGCTCGATCCCCGTGGTGCTCGAGGGCCGCGACTTGCTTGCCGCCGCCCAGACCGGCACCGGCAAGACGGCCGCCTTTTTGCTGCCGACTATGAACAATCTGGAGCACATCGCTCCTCCCAAACCCGTGCGCGAGCGTGGCGGCCGCAACCGCCGTCGCGGTGCTAAAAAGCCCGAGGGCAACGGCCGTGGCCCCGTGATGCTCGTCATCACCCCCACGCGCGAGCTTGCCCAGCAGATCGACGAGGTCGCAAGCAAAATCGCCGACGTCACGGGCCACGTTGCCGTGACCGTCGTGGGCGGCGTGAGCTACAAGCCGCAGACCGCGGCACTCAAGTACGGTTGCGATATCCTAGTTGCCACGCCGGGTCGTCTGGTCGATCTGATCGAGCAGGGTGCCTGCCATCTGGACGAGGTCAAGGTGCTGGTGCTCGACGAGGCCGACCGTATGCTCGACATGGGCTTTTTGCCTGCCGTCCGCCGCATTGTGCGCGAGACGCCGGCCGAGCGCCAGACGCTGCTGTTCTCGGCGACGCTCGACGAGGAGGCCGTGGGCGAGATCACCGACCTGGTGAGCGACCCGGCGCGCGTGGAGATCGCGCCCGCCACGTCGACCGCCGACACCGTCGACCAGTTTGTGTTCCCGGTGTCCATCGAGGCCAAGAACAACCTGCTGCCCGAGTTCCTCAAAAAGGAGGGCCCGGAGCGCACTATCGTCTTTATGCGCACCAAGCACCGCGCCGACAGCTGCTGCCGTCGTCTGGAGCGCAAGGGCATCAAGGCCGCCGCGATTCATGGCAACCGCAGCCAGGCCCAGCGCGAGCGCGCGCTTTCTGCCTTCCGCGACGGCACCGTCGACGTACTGGTGGCAACCGATGTTCTCGCCCGCGGCATCGACATTAGCGACGTGCGCTACGTCGTGAACTTTGACGTGCCGGCCGAGCCGACCGACTATATCCACCGCATTGGCCGTACGGGCCGCGCCGGCGAGCTGGGCTGGGCCATTACGTTTGTGACTGAGCAGGACGTGGACGAGTTCTACGAGATCGAGAAGCTCATGGACAAGACGGCCGATATTTACGAAGCCGGCGACCTGCACGTGGGCCCCAACCCGCCCGCCGTTGACCCCGAGCGCGATCCTGCCGCCTTTAAGGTGAAGAAGAAGACCAAGCGCGGCAAGTCCAAGAGCAAGAAGAAGCTTGAGCAGGCACGTCGCGACGGCAAGCGCAACGGAGATGACTACGGCGATGTGGCCGGTCGTTCCAACCGCGGTCGCGACGAGCGTCGCGGCGACGGCGAGCGCCCGAGCCGTCCTAAGCGCGGCGGCAAGACCCGCGTGCGCGAGGGCGTTCAGGCTCGCGTGGACGAGGCCGTGGAGAGCGTGGCTCGCGAGGTGGCTGCCGAGGAGCGCGCTGGTGCTGGTGCCGCTGAGCAGCCTGCGCGCGGCAACCGTGCCGAGCGTCGTGCCAAGCAGTTCCAGGGCGAGGCACACCGCCGTCGTCGTGAGGACGAGGACCGTGGCGGCCGTCGTCGTGTCGAGCGCGAGGACGAGGGCCGCGGTTCGCGCGGTGGCAAGCGCGGTTCGGGCGACCGCCGTCGTTCCGGTCGTGATGACGAGCGCGGTGGCCGTGATGAGCGTCGCGGCGGCGAGGGTCGCGGTGAGCGAGGTGCTCGTGGCGGTGAGTCCC
>URTD01000141.1 GCA_900550735.1 uncultured Collinsella sp. | reverse complement strand
GCGACTGTGAAGCAGATGATGCCGACGGTTATCACGATGCTTTCGGTGCTGGGCTGCGCCAAGGTGATGGGCTATGCGGGCATGATCTCTTCGATCAGCGCGTTCTGCATCGCCGTCGCCGGTGGGCTGTACCCGATTCTGGCTCCGTGGATCGGCGCAGTCGGTGCGTTTGTGACCGGCTCGGGCACGTCCTCGGGCATGCTGTTTGGCCCCATTCAGAGCCAGGCTGCCACTGCGCTGGGTGTGAGCGACTACTGGATGGTCGCGTTGAACGCCCTGGGCGTCGCCGCCGGTAAGATGATCTCGCCGCAGACCCTCGCCATTGGTCTTGCCGCCGTGCTCGTGCGCGGTAAGGATGCCGAACTCTTGGGCGCCGTCCTGCCCTACGCCGCCGGCATGCTGGTCCTGATGAGCGCCATAGCCATGCTCGGCCAAGGCCTGCCGCTGTAGTCGGCACTTAGGGACGTTCCTTATGTGCCGGCACTTTGGGAACGTCCCTAAGTGCCGGCATCTGGGGACACTCCTTGAATGTTGTCTGTTCAAGAGTGTCCCCAATGACTAGTCGTTTAAAAGCGTCCCCAATGACTAGGCCGCTTGCCTGCGATTTTTGACCGTTGGGCGGGCTTGCCGCCCTTGCCGCAAAAACGTTTTTGCATATCGGGTACAACGGGCTTTACGTGAGTAAAGTGCGCGCCGCGTCCATGTGTCGCGTTTTTAAAGGAGGCCCCATGCCTGGTGTTACCCCTGCAGAAGTTTTGTCCAACTTCGGTATTACGCTCGTTGAAGATCCCGCCGAGAATCAGCCCCGTCTGCTGGTCGATCTACCCGCCGCGGAGCTCGTCGAACACGCTATCCGCCGCGAAGAAGGCCGCATGGCATCCAATGGCGCGCTGGTGATCGAGACAGGGGAGCGCACTGGCCGTTCGCCCAACGACCGCTTTATCGTCGACACGCCCGACGTGCACGACAAAATCGCCTGGGGCGCGGTCAACCGCCCGCTGTCCGTCGAGAGCTATGAGGCCATCAAGGCCGGCATCGTCGACTATCTCAACGAGCGCGACGTGTTCGTCACCCGCGGCATGGCGGGCGCCGACCGCAACCACACGCGTCGCCTGCTCGTTGCCTGCGAGCGTGCCAGCCAGGCACTCTTTATTAAGCAGATGCTCGCCCGCCCGCTTGCCCGCGAAATCGCGCGCACCGGCGAACCCGACTTCTGCGTGCTCGCAGCGCCCGGTTACCAGTGCGACCCCGCCATCAAGGGCCTCAACTCCAGCGCCGCCGTGGTCATCAACTTCCAGGAGCGCGTGATTCTGGTCGCTGGTACCGGCTACTCCGGCGAGATCAAAAAGTCCATCTTCAGCGTCATGAATTACCTGCTGCCCGTCGAGGACGACGTACTGCCCATGCATTGCTCGGCCAGCATGGATCCCGTCACGCACGAGACCGCGGTGTTCTTTGGCCTGTCCGGCACCGGCAAGACCACGCTTTCGGCCAATCCCACACGCCTGCTGATCGGCGATGACGAGCACGGCTGGTCCGATATGGGCATCTTTAACGTCGAGGGCGGCTGCTATGCCAAGTGCGAGGGCTTGGATGCATTTCATGAGCCCGAGATCTTTAACGCCGTCCGCTTTGGCGCCATCTGTGAAAACGTGGTACTCGATGAGAATCGCAAGCCCAACTACGACGACGTCTCGATCACGCACAACACGCGCGTGGCCTATCCCGTCGAGCACATTCCCAACGCGTGGACCAAGGGCATGGGCACCACTCCGAGCGTCGTGCTGTTTTTGACCTGCGACGCCTTTGGCGTGCTGCCGCCCATCTCGCGCCTGACGGCCGACGCCGCCATGTATCACTTTGTGACGGGCTTTACGGCCAAGATCCCCGGCACCGAGGTCGGCGTCACCGAGCCCACGCCCACGTTCTCCTCGCTGTTTGGCGAGCCGTTTATGCCGCTCGACCCCATGGTCTACGCTAAGATGCTCGGCGAGCGCATCGCCGACGGCCGTACGCGCGTCTACCTGGTCAACACCGGCTGGATTGGCGGCGGCTACGGCGTGGGTCATCGCATCGAGCTTGCCTACACGCGCTCACTGGTCGCTCGCGCCCTCGATGGTACCATCGAGGACAGCGAGTTTGTGCACGACGACATCTTTAATGTCGACATTCCCACTACGTGCCACGGTGTGCCCGACGGCATCCTGGTGCCGCGCCAGTACTGGCAGAGCACTGCGCGCTACGACGAGGCCGCGCACAACCTGGCGGTGATGTTCGAGGAGAACTTCGAGAAGAAGTACTCGCACCTGCCCGAGTCTGTCAAGGCCGCCGGCCCGCATGCCCAGGTGTCCGCTTAGGCCCGTCATCGCGGCCGCGGCCTGCTGGGACTCCGCCACTAGCGTCGCCTCAGACCCAAAACCACCACAAAGGGGACAGGCACCTTTGTGGTGGTTTTGCTTGGGCGGATGACTCAGGTTACAATACGCCTGACATATCGCCCCCTTCTCCGGATGGGGGCAGCGTAAGCGCTCTTGTGGCAGCACCGTAGGACTTTGAAGGTGGCCGCTGTGAGGGCGCTTTTTGCTTAGACGCCCCCGCTCGGGCGCACGCTATGAAGGGAGAGCATATGAAGAGCTTTATTGCCGAGGATTCATTTTGGGAGCTGTTTCCACAGGCGGCGATCGGCGTCGTGGTCGTAAAGGGCATGAAGCCCGCGGCGCAGATTCTCCAGGAGGACGTGGATGCGATCGCCGCGCTGCTTGACCGCGCCAACATCGATGCGGAGCGCCACCTGACAAGCGATACCATCAGCGAGAATGCGCCGGTTAAGGCATGGCGCGAGGCGTATCGCCTGTTCAAGACCAAGAAGGGCGCGCGTTGCTCAGTTGAGAACCTGCTCAAGCGCGTGCTCAAAGGCAAGCCGGTCGGCCACATTACGCCGGCGGTGGATATCTACAACACGATTTCGTTGACTTATGCGTTGCCCGTTGGCGGTGAGGATTTGCATGCTATTGAGGGCATTCTGCGCCTGGCGGTGACCGACGGCGGCGATGCGTTCTTGCCGCTTGGCGAGGAGGTAGATGATCCGACGCTGCCCGGTGAGCTTGCCTATATCGATGATGCGGGCGCCGTGTGCCGTTGCTGGAACTGGCGCGATGGCGTTCGCACGGCGCTGTCCGACGATTCGGCCGACGCATTTCTGGCGATTGAGTGCGTGGAGCCCGAGCGGATGGGGGACTGTCAGGCCGCCGTCGATCGCTTAGCCGAGCTGCTTGAGCGCTATTTGGGAGCGACGGTTGTCGTTAAGACGCTTGTGACCCGCGACAATCCCTGTATGGAGCTGTAGCGGCGTCTGCGGATCATGTTCACCGGTCAAAACCACCACAAAGGTGCCTGTCCCCTTTGTGGTGGTTTTTATGTTGATGGGTCAACAAATAGGGAGTACAGGAGTGGCGGTCGTTAAGTACGGTTAAGATGTTTACCCGTAAGCATTATGCAAGCGAAAGGCGGTCGTCTCCCATGCAGCAGAACGACGAGACACGTTTCGAGGACTTTGTCGGACTGATCAGCGGGCTCTACAAGGAGATCCAGCGCATTAAGACATCCGAGGGCGCAAGGCTGGGCCTCAAGGGCTCCGACGTGATGTGCCTGTACTATCTTGAGCGCAGCAAGGACGGCCTGACTGGCGCTGACCTGGCTCGCATGGCAGGTGTGACCCGCGCCGCCGTCTCGCGTACGCTCGCGCATCTGGAGGAGGGCGGCTACGTCGAGGTCGATGATTCGGGCGATGCCGCCGTTAAGTATCGTGCTCCGGTGCGCCTGACCGCTCTGGGCGGCGAGAGCATGAGCGAGGCGGACCGCATCATTCGCGAGGTGCTCGATACCACCGGTAAGGCTATGGGTGTGGAGCAGCGCGAGCAGATGTATGCGTCGCTACGCACGATTCTCAACACCCTGCGCGAGCTGTAGGGCCGCCAAGGCTTTTGCTTCCAATTAACAACTGCATAGTCCTGTTTGAGCGCGTATACCGTGCCGGGGCCTTGCTGTCAAAATTCCCTGCGCGGGACCTGCGCAAGAAAGGATTCGCTATGTCCGTCCGCATTATTACCGATTCCGCGAGCGATATGTCGCCGGCGGAGCACCCAGCACTGGACGTTTTGCCGCTGTCCGTCACCTTTGGCACCGATGTGTACATGGATGGCATCGACATCGATCACCAGCGCTTTTACGAGATGCTCGTGGAGCGCGATGAGCTGCCCAAGACCGGCCAGGTCAACCCGTACGCGTTTTCGCAGGCGATTGCCAAGGTTCGTGAAGCCGGCGATGAGGCTGTGATTATTACCGTGGGCGCTAAGCTATCAGGCACCAACCAGAGTGCCCGTACCGCACTTGCCGAGGCGCCAGGTGGCGACGTGTTCGTGGTAGACAGCAACAGCGTCACCCTGGGCGAGCGCGTCCTGGTCGAGTACGCGCTGCGCTTGGTGGACGAGGGCCGTAGTGCGGCCCAAATCGCGGCGGCCGTCGAGGCCGTCCGTGACCGCGTGGTCGTCATCGGCCTGCTCGAGACGCTGGAGTACCTGGTGCGCGGCGGTCGTCTGTCTGCTGCGGCCGGCGCCGTGGGTACGCTGCTCAACGTAAAGCCCGTGGTGGCTGTCGAGGACGGTATGATCGTGCAACTGGGTAAGGCGCGCGGTTCCAAGAACGGCCGCAACCTGCTGAACCAAAAGGTCGAAAAGGCGGGCGGCATCGACTTTTCCATGCCGCTGGCGCTCGGCTATACGGGTCTTTCGGATGCGGTGCTCAAGAAGTATATCGAGGACAGCGCGGCACTTTGGGCTGGCCACACCGAGGGCGAACTGCCCGTAAGGGTGAAGCT
>URTD01000140.1 GCA_900550735.1 uncultured Collinsella sp. | reverse complement strand
GCGACAAAAACTCGAAAGGCAGCCCTCTCTATGCCCTTTTATAAGTTGCGGTGAAATAGGGACTGAATTTGGGGTTGAATCGTTTAAACAGTCCCTATTTCACCGCAACTTATTTGGGGATGAAAAAGGCGGAGGCCCTGGAGAGGGTCTCCGCCTTTGTTACAGGGGCGATATTATTCGCTAACTGCTGGATTAGACCAGGCGAGCGTTGATCGTCTTGGCGATCTCGGCGGCGTCGGTGGAACCCTTGACGGTGGCACGGAAGTCCTCGTCCATGAGCGCCTCGGCAACCTTGGACAGGATCTTGAGGTGCGTGGTGCCAGCCTGGGCACCCGGGATGAGCAGCGCGATGGCCACGTTGACGGGAGCGCCGTCCATGGTGTCCCAACCGGTCACGCCGGACTCGTCCTTGACGACGATGACGGCAGCCTCGCTAATGGCGTCGGACTTGGCATGCGGGATGGCGAAGCCCTCCATCATGCCCGTGGTACCCTCGGCCTCGCGGGCCAGGAAGGCGTTCAACACGGCGTCGGCGTCGCTGGCGATACCGGCCTTGACAGCCTGGTTGGAAACGAAGCTCAGAGCCTCGTCACGAGAAGCGAAATCCTCGGCAACAAAGACATTCTCGACCTTAACGAAGTCGGCAGCCTCGGCCTTGGGGGCCTCGACGGCAGCGGCCTTGGGAGCCTCAACCGGCTTGGCTGCAGGAGCGGCCTTCTGATTCTTCTCGAAGTCGTACTTCTTGAAGGCCACGAACAGGATGCCACCGACCACAGCGCCGATGAGGATCGCGAGGACCCAAAGCGGACCGTTCTCGACAACGGGCAGGACCAAGAAGCCACCGTGAGGCGCTGGATCGTGAACGTTGAACATAATGGTCAGGATCGAAGCGATAGAGGAACCGAGCATCATGATGGGCATGACGGGCCAGATGTTCTTGGTCATGAACGGAATGGCGCCCTCGGTAATGTGGGTGCAACCAAGGATGAGGTTGACAACACCGGCGTCGTGATCCTCCTGGCTGAAGTACTTCTTGCCGACAACGACGGCAAAGGTGGTGATCAGCGGCGGAACGATGCAGGCGGCGGAGACGGCAGCCATGAAGTTGGTGCCGAAGTTGTAGGTATCGGTGCCAACACCGGCGGCCAAAGCCTCGGTGAGCATAGCAGTACCGGTGACGTAAGCAGCCTTGTTGACCGGGCCGCCCATGTCAAAGGCGCACATGCAGCCAATGGCAAGACCCAGTACAACGGCGCCAGAGGCGGACAGGCCCTTGAGGAAGTCCATCATGGCGGTGTTGATGGCAGCCATGGGGCCGGAAATGCCGAGCATAACCAGGCCGACGATAGCCGTCGAGAACAGCGGGTACAGGAAGATGGCCTTGAGGCCGTCCAGGTTCTTGGGCAGACCGGCAAAGACCTTCTCGAGCAGCAGGATGACATAGCCGGCGAGGAAGCCGCCGACGATGCCGCCCAGGAAGCCGAAGCCCACGCCGGCGCCACCGGCGTCGATCATGCCGGTCTCGGCGTTAACAGGCAGGCCCTGGATGGCGATCATACCGGCAACGAAACCGGGGACGAGCGCCGGGCGCTTGCCGATGGATTCGGCGATATAGGCGGAAAGCACCGGAACCATGAGGTTCATGGCGATGCCGCCGATGATCTTGAGCATCGCAGCAAAGCTGTTGTAGTCAGACGCCGTCGAATCGAAGGACGTAATGCCCCACAGGAACGAGACAGCGGTCAGAACACCACCAGCAACAACGAAGACCAGCATGTGGCTGACGCCGTTCATGAGGTGCTTGTAGATGATGTGGCCGATGGACTCCTTCTCCTCGACCTCATCCTCGATATCGGCAGCGGCTGCAACCGTGCTGTCACCCTTGGCGGCGAGCGCGCGGTCAATCAGCTTACCGGCGGCCTCAACGGACAGGGCCTTGGAAACACCAACGGAAACCATGGGCTTGCCAGCGAAACGCTCAGCCTGGACATCCTTATCGGCTGCGACGACGACGGCCTTGGCACCAGCGATCTCACTCTTGGTGAGCTCGTTCTCGACACCGACCTGGCCATGAGTCTCGACCTTAATGGTCAGACCGCGCTCGGCAGCTGCCTTCTCCAGCGCCTCCTTCGCCATGAAGGTGTGCGCAATGCCGGTCGGGCAACCGGTGGCGGCGATGATGTCAAACTTAGCCATGTGTCCCTCCTTCTTGAGTACAGCGCCCGCGGGCGCTCCCCTACACGCGCTTCGATGCGCGTTTTTCCACAACTGAAAGATACCAACCTACCGTCCGCGTGAGAAGAGACAAGGTGCAATTCTCCGGTGAAAGGTTCTTTCATAACCGTAAACGGTAGGTGAAAGTTTACCATCAACACTTGGAACGGCAAGGTGTATCTTGTAATTGAAAACGCCCGTATACTATGGCATTGCAAATCAAGTTAGATTTTCATGCCAACCAGGAGCCATCCATGACCGATAGTAGCAAAAGCGCACTTTCCCTCATTAGTACCCATCAGGGATACAGCGAGTCCGAGCAGCGCATTGTCGACTATATATTGGAGCACCAGTCCGAGGCGCCGCGCCTCACGGCCGCTCAGCTCTCACGCGCCGCCACCACGTCCGAGGCGACCGTTTCGCGCTTCTGCCGCAAGCTTGGCTTTGGCAGCTTCCGCAGCTTTCAGTTTTCGTTGGCGAGGGATTTGGAAAGCCAGCGCAACGAGGGCCTGACTGACGAGGTCTCGCTCGACAATATGGAGCAGAGCCTCAAGAACATCTTGGCTGCCAAGGTGAGCGAGCTTAATGCGACCATCGACGGAATCGACCACGATACGCTGGCGGCTGTTGTGCATGCCCTTAAGCATGCAGGGGTTATTGAGTTTGCAGCTGTGGGCAATACAAACGCGGTCGCGCTCGACGCGACATTTAAGTTTTCGCAGCTGGGCCTGCGCTGCATGGCGAGCACCATTAGCGAAACATCAATCGGCTTTGCGCTCACGTTGCGCCCGGGTGACGTTATCGTGCTAATCTCAAACTCTGGCAAATCGCGCCGACTGAATCGCATGGCAAAAGCGGCTCGCAACTGCGGCGCAACCGTAGTCGTCATCAGCAGCGACAGTAAATCCCCGCTCGCGCGCCTGGCAGACTACACTTTTAACACCGTCAACCACGAAGCGCTGCTGACAACGGGCGACTTTGCGTTCTCTAAGATCAGCGCCACGATGATCATCGAAGTCATCTACAACTTCCTGCTGCCCGAGATTGAAGACGCTCGCGAGCATATCAGCTACTACGAGGAGCTCATCCAGCCGGATAAGGTCGTTGAGTAAAACGCGTAGTGGGACAAAAATTTCAGTCTATTTTGTCCCACCAACACCGCTGATACGACCTAACCTCGAGCTTCTTCGAGCATCTGCTTCGCGTGGGCCAAGCTTGCCTCGGACTGATCGCCGCTCAGCATGCGGGCGATCTCGGCGGTACGCGCTTCGCCGGTTACCTCGTCCAAATGCGTCTGGGGAACATCGCCCGGTTCCTTGCTAACAACATAATGCTTGTCCGCCATGACGGCGACCTGCGCCAAGTGGGTGACGACGATGACCTGCGCGCTGCCGTCCGTCGTCGCAACCGCTTGCGTGCGGCCCAGCTCGACATGTTTGCGCTGCAGGCCAACCAGCCGGCGGCCATGAGCGGCGTCGACCTGATGAGCACTATGTTTGCCGGCACGTTCAGCTTTGATATCGAGGCCTATACGCAGCAGCTGGAGCAAAAGGTCGCCAAGCTGCGCGAGGCCTACGACGCGGGCGAGCGCCCGATTGCGTCGGATGCCAAGCGCATTCTGATCACCGGTTGCCCGGTGGGCGGTGTGATCAACAAGATCGGCCGCACCATCGAGTCCAACGGCGGCGTGGTCGTGTGCATGGACGACTGCTCGGGCGAGCGCACGGCGGCCATGATGATCGACCCGGAGGCTCCCGACATCCTGCGTGCCATCGCCGACCGCTACCTGGATATCAACTGCTCGGTCATGACGCCCAACTACGGTCGTATGGAAAACACGCTGGCCATGTGCGAGAAGTATCACGTCGATGGCGTAGTGGAGAGCGTGCTCCAGGCGTGCCACACCTTTAACGTGGAGAGTGCCCGCATGCAGGAGGCCGTCGAGGGTGCTGGTATTCCGTACATGAAGATCGAGACCGACTACAGCAACGGCGACATGGGCCAGATCGAGACGCGCATCGCCGCCTTCATCGAAACTCTCTAGCTTCCTCAGGCACCGGATCTTGCCCCTCAAACCGTCGCTTGCGTACCCAAAGTACGCTGCGCTCCTCTTTCGGGGCAATCTCCGGCACCTGAGAAACCTAGAGCTAAGGCGCCTGAACGCGCCGCTACCTTTGATGTTTAGATTGGGAGAGAGCCATGATAGGGATCGGGATCGATATCGGGTCTACGGCGGCTAAGGCTGCTGTGGTCGACGGGGAGGGTTCGGTGGCGTGGACGTGCGTGCAGCCAACTGGGTTCTCCTCGGTCGATGCTTCCGAGCGGCTGCGCGAGGCACTGGCAGCGGCCGGCTATGACGTGGCTGCCGACGACGTGCGCGTGATCGCGACCGGCTACGGCCGTGTCGCCGTGCCCTATGCGCACAAGGTCGTGACCGAGATCACCTGCCACGGCACCGGTGCCGTGCGCCTGTTTGGCGACCACGGCACCGTGATCGACGTAGGCGGTCAGGACACCAAGGTCATCCAACTCAAGGGCGGTCGCGTGGCCAAGTTTGCCATGAACGACAAGTGCGCCGCCGGCACGGGGCGCTTTTTGGAGATCATGGCCGACCGTCTGGGTATTTCCCAACAGCAGATGGCCGACCTTGCGCGTTCCGGTGAGCCCACCAAGATCAGCAGCATGTGCACGGTGTTTGCCGAAAGTGAGGTTATCAGCCTGATCGGTCGCGGTGAGCCGCGCGAGAACATTGCGCGTGGCGTGATCGACAGCGTGGTCTCGCGCGTGGCCACTATGGCCGGG
>URTD01000139.1 GCA_900550735.1 uncultured Collinsella sp. | reverse complement strand
CAGCCCCTGGCAGATGGCGTGGGAGAATGGCTGCTACTACCTCATCGCCTATCAGGACGAGAAGGAGCCGGTGGGCATCCGCCATTACCGGGTGGATAAGATGGCCGGGGTGACGGTGCTGGACGAGCCGCGCCGGGGCAGGGAGCAGTTTGCCAATTTCGACCTGCCCTCCTACCTGAAAAAGCACTTCCAGATGTTCGGCGGGCCGGAGTATAGAGTCACCCTGCGGTGTACTTCCGACCTTGAATCAGCCATGCGGGAGCGCTTCGGCGCTTCGCCCATCTTCGTGCCGGAAGGGAAGGAACATTTCCATTTCGACGTCCCCGTCTGTGTCAGCGACCAGTTCTACGGCTGGGTCTGCGGCTTCGGCGGCAAGATAGAAGTCGTCTCGCCCGCCGAGGTGCGGGACGGCCTGCGGGCGCTGAACGAGCGGCTGGTAAAAATGCATCAATAATGAAACAAAAGGCCCTGAATCGTCAGATTCAGGGCCTTTTGTTGTATAAATATTATTTGAAATTACTTTGCGTTGAACACATACCTGTCCATCCGGTGGAACGCCTCTTCAATGCGGGCGCGGGGCGAGGCCAGATTGATGCGCAGATGGCAGGGGCCGTGGAACATCACACCGTCCTGCACTGCTGCGCCGACGGCCCAGCAGGCTTTCTCCACGTCCTGAATGGTCTTGCCGTGGGCGGCGCACCAGTCGGTGCAGTCCACAAAGAGCATGTAAGTGCCCTCGGGCTTGGCCACTTTCACACCCTCAAAGTGCTGGGCGATGTAATCGCAGGCAAAATCCACGTTGCCGGTCAATACCTCGCGGAGCTCGTCCGCCCACTCATAGCCCTCGGGCTTGTAGGCACCGATCAGGGCGTGCATGGAGAGGACGTTCATCTCGTTGTAGTGGGTCTTGTTGGACACGGCGCAGATGCGGTCACGCAGCGTCTCGTTGTAGACAATGTGGTAGCTGCCGACAAGGCCCGCCAGGTTAAACGTCTTGCTCGGCGCATAGAGGGCAACCGTGCGCATGCGGGCATCCTCGCTCACCGACTGCGTCGGGATGTGCTTGTGCCCCGGCAGGATGATATCGGACCAAATCTCGTCCGAAATCACCACGCAATCGTGCTGGCGATAGATGTCCATGGCGCGCTCGATTTCGTCGCGCTCCCATACGCGGCCGCAGGGATTGTGCGGCGAGCAGAACACCGCGGCATGGATGTGGTTTTGGGCGAGTTTGCACTCCATGTCCTCAAAGTCCATGCGCCACACGCCCTGGGCGTCGAGTTTAAGCGGGCTGTGGACAATGCGATAGCCCGCGGCTTCGATAGACTTGGTAAAGCCAATGTAGGTGGGGCTGTGGACCAGCACCGCATCGCCCGGCTGGACATACGCGCGCAACGTCGACACGACGCCGCCCAGCACGCCGTTTTCGTAGCCGATATGTTCAGGGCGCAGACCCTCGACGCCATTGCGGCGGCTCTGCCATTCGATGATGCGGTCGAAATACTCGGAGCGCGGGTTAAAGTAGCCAAACATGGGATGCTGAGCGCGCTGAATGATGTGCTCCTGGACCGTGGGCACCGTGGCAAAATTCATGTCGGCCACCCACATGGGAATGCGGTCGAAGCCCTCGTCGGGTGCGTTCGGAGCCATACCGGGGATCTCGCCCCAGGAGTCAACGGCGATGGAGTCCATGCCGTGGCGATCGATTAGCGAGCTAAAGTCGTATTTCATGCTGAGCTCCCGTGCAAAGTAGACTGTTTCGATAGGCGTTATTGTCCACCAGCGTGGGCGGTTTTGGCATGGGGTTTGGCGCTTAATATGACGGGTGCGGACGAATGACCGGTTAGTCTCGCGCGTCATTGACGGCAACTACGGTTAGCTGGGTTTCATCGACCGTAAACGATATGTCGAGCCCGGCGTAGGCCAAGTGGTAAACGCGGTTCGGCTCGTGCTTGCTGCCTGCGCGGCGCGGGTCTTGGCGCAGGACCTCGACCAGGCCGGGGAGCTTTGTGGGCGGGACCATATCCTGCAGCGTCTGCGGGAACTCGATGTCGAGCTCTTGCCACGGAGCATCCTCAATCCAGCCGCCGGTCGCATCCGGGTGACAGTCCGCAAACGGAATGTAGGGCTTAATGTCGTAGATGGGCGTGCCGTCGCGCAGATCGGCCCCCAGCACATGGATGATGGGGCCATCGTCGGTGAGCTCAACGTGATCGAGCCTTACGCAGGTAAGTCCGATAGGATTGGGGCGAAACGGGCTGCGCGTGGCAAAGACGCCCACGCGCTCGGCTCCGCCCAGACGCGGCGGGCGCACAGTTTTCGACCACTTGGCATTGGTGCCGGACCTGTCCTGCGTCTTGGCATCGGCAGCTATGTCCTTAGCCGTGCCGCCGGGCGTTCCGTTTTCGAAGCGCCACAACAGCCATAGGTGAGAGAAGGAGTCCAGGCCCTCAACCGCTGCCTTGGAGGCAAATTCCGGCTCAAAGACGATGCGTCCCTGCAGATGAGGCGCCAAAAAGCTGTTGCGCGGAATGCCGAACTTCTGCGGCAGGTCGGTATGTATGTGTGCGATAGGTTCCATGCCGGTCATTGTACGGCATGGAGGCGTGGGGCGTTGCGCGCAATTCTTCGCCGCGGTCCTCCGTCGTGCAACCAACGGTTGCTTGGAAGGGCACCTGCTGCCGCGTATGCTTAAGCCATCAACCAGCAGAAAGGAGCCGCTATGGCCTTTGCAGAAAAGCTCATCGCCGTCCGTCGCGCCCATCACCTTACCCAGGAGCAGCTCGCCGCCAAGCTCTTCGTCACACGCCAAGCCGTCAGCCGTTGGGAGCGTGGCGAGGTCACACCGGGCATCGACATGATGAAGCTCATTGCAGCCGTAACCGGAGAACCCTTGTCTCACCTGCTCGAAATGCCCGAGCACTATTGCCAGAGCTGCGGCATGACACTCACGCCCGACGACTGCGGCACCGATGCTGCGGGCACCGCGACCGACCATTACTGCAAGTGGTGCTACGACCACGGCAAGTACACCTACGAGACCACGATGGAGGCGATGATCGAGGACTGTGCCCCACGGCTGGCGCAAAACACCGGCATGTCGCTCGACGAAGCCGTCTCGCTCATGGGCGCCGTCCTGCCGCAACTGGAGCGCTGGCGCACCGTGCAGGAAAACGAGGAGCGCTACGGCGCCGAGGCTCGGAAGCGCTACGGCGATGAGGCAATCGATGCAGCAAACGAAACGTTACTGGACATGGACCCTCAGACATGGAGCGACATGAAAGAACTTGAACGCGCTATTCTGGGTCAGCTCTCGATTGCCATGGGCGATGGCGATGCGAATGGAAGCGAGGCTCGCAAGCTCGTCGCGATGCATCGTCGTTGGATTGGTCTCAACTGGGGACACGAGCCCCAAGACGAAGCATACCTGGGCCTCGCCCACGGCTATCTTGCCGACCAGCGCTTTGTTGACTACTACGACAAGCCCTGCGGCACCGGAGCCACGGCGTTTCTGGTCCAGGCCATCGAGTCGTCGTTGACGCGCGCATAGACCGCGGCGGCTTTGGGTATTTCAATCAAAACCTCAACCGATTGGAGACCTATGGCTACTAATCACGAGCTCGCGCTGTACGTTATGACCGGCTGCCCGTATTGCTTAAAGGTCAAGCACTTTTTGGCCGATAACGGCGTGACCATTCCCGAGCGCAATATCTCGACCGATTCCGATGCCGAACAGACACTCATCGCCGCCGGCGGAAAACGCCAGGTTCCCTGCCTGTTCATCGACGGCAAACCACTCTACGAATCGAGCGACATCATCGCGTGGGTGCAGGAAAACCTGCTCTAGTACGCACGCTCTGTCCGTCCAGGGCCCCAACCCATACGACCCAAACATGTACACCAGCATCCAAAGTCGACATTTTTCGACATCTTTGGATGCTGGCGTACAGCTTTTTGGTAGTCATGGACGCTCTTGGCCGGCTAATTGTTTGAGGAGACCTTTGGATTATGGCTGTTTGACGCCTCTGGAAAGGTTTCCGAGAGGGCTGTGGTCAAAAAAGGGCAAATATGAGTACTGCTACCTGTTTAGTAGCAGCGATTTTGATCACTTCAGGAACTATTCAACGTTCCACTCGTCCGCAGACGACGTTATTTCTCCTCATATGTTCAATAAAAGTAGCTCTTAATGGGAACAAATCTCATCAGGAGCTACAATTTATAGCAAATAAATGCAACCATAATGGCAACAGTACTCATATTTGCCCTTTTTTGACCACGACCCTCCAGAATAGTCGCTGAGAGCGACACTAAATGACAAAATCCGACACTTGAACGTTCTTATATGAGTAGCCATTGAAGGACACCTAACGACTACTCCCATTCGCGACACACTGTGTCGCGAATTAAGCTGGCCCCATTACCGAAGACCAGTGAGAGCTCCTGCCCAGAATCTCAATAGCTTAATAAAGGGCTCCCCTCCGGAAGTTCAATGAGCATCCAAATTCCAAGCTGAAAAGCAAAGGAGTATCGAAGCCGTCAATGCTCATTTCCTATCGAACAGGCAGGTCAAAACAAGCTAATTAGCCCGATGAACTGCTTGTATTTTTGTCTACAAAATTGTATACAAAAAGAGAATCCGAGAACCGGCGCTCGACATTATGTCGATCGATAGGAGGCGCCATGGATGCTAAGCAGCTCGAAAAGATGATGGGGTTTGCTCCCGGAGAGTTGAAGAAAGCCGCGGAAGCCTACGAAAAAGATGAGTGGCCGAAAGGTCACACCATCAAGTTGGGAAGGCCACCAATCTCCGATGAGCCGAGCGTCGTTATATCAGCACGTGTGGGCGAATCGATTCTTGAGGCGTTTGACGAAAAAGCCAAACGCCATGGGCAAACACGCACGGAGCGGCTCAGAGAGCTCATTACACTTGATGCACTGATTGCCTAGGCCCGCTCCCCCGTCGGACCCAAACATGTACACCAGCATCCAAAGTCGACATTTTTCGACATCTTTGGATG
>URTD01000138.1 GCA_900550735.1 uncultured Collinsella sp. | reverse complement strand
GGGCCCGTGGGTTATACCCTAAGAGCAAACCACCCTTTTTAAGGGTGGTTCTGATTTGTCGATATGCTTATGTGGAGCCGACCATAGACAACGAGCTTATTGACGATAGTCAAAACTCGGACTAATGTAGAGATATGAATTGGTCAAAACTCGGACTATCGAATGGCAGGAGAGATGAATAGTGCAGTTAGCCCGGTCGATTTCGACCGGATGCTCAACGGGCTTGACCGTATCTATTCGGAGTTCGCGCGCGCCTGCGGTCTTTCGGACTGTGCCTACTGGATGCTCGTCGACACGAGTGCAGCGGGCGGAAGCGTTGCCGTGAGTCGGCTGACGAGTGAATGGTTCTACAGCAAACAGACCATCAATTCGGCGATCAAGACGCTTAGGGCGCGAGGGCTTGCGACGTTGGAGTTTGCCGAGGGCAGTCGTAAGAATAAGGTTGTGCGACTGACCGAAGAGGGCGTGCGGTTTGCCAAGCGCTACGCGTTGCCGGCGCAAAAAGCCGAGCAACAGGCATTCGAAGCGCTCGAGCCGTGGGAGCAGCGCGAGATTATGCGCTTGGTCGGTAAGTTCTCCCATGTTCTTAACGAAGAGTGCGAGGAATTTAAACGGCAAGTGGCTGCCGAGAACGAGGCTGACGATAAGGGCGAGGGGGACACATGCGACTCTTAATGAGGTTTATGAGGCCGTACCGCGGTCTGATTGCGGTGACGCTGTTTGCGGTGCTGATAGATAACGTCGGTACGCTGTTGGTTCCCACGATGCTGGCGAACATGGTCAACACCGGTATTACCACGGGCGATGTCGACTATATTTTACGCAACGGCCTGTACATGCTTATCGCGACCGGCATGGCCAGCGGCGGCACGGTGCTGGGCTGCTATCTTTCGGCGCGCCTGGCCGCCAACGTGGCCTGCGATATCCGCAATGCCGTGTACGACAAGTCGCTCGAGCTGTCCGCCAGCGACTTTGAGCGTTTTGGCACGGGTTCGATGATCACGCGCTCGCTCAACGACATCAACGTGATTCAGCAAGCTGTCCTTCAGACGATTCAGCTGGTGCTGCCGGTACCGTTCTTGGCCGTGGCGGGCATCATCTTTGCCTGGTTTATCGATCCTGCCATGGGCACGCTGCTGGGCGTGGTCGTTGCGATCGTGCTGGTGGCGGCGGTCTTTACCGTTGCCAACGCCGCGCCGATCTTTATGCGCCTGCAGAGCTTTATCGACCGCATGAACGTGGTGCTGCGCGAGAACATCGTGGGCGTGCGCGTCATCCGCGCATTTAACAAGGAGCGCCACGAGGAGCAGCGCCTGGACGAGGTGTTTAGCGATTACGCGGCCAATGCCATCAAGGTCAACCACCTGTTTGTGGGTCTCGACAGCTCCAGCTTCTTTTTGATGAACATCGCCGAGGTGGCGGTGCTGTGGGTGGGCGGCAACCGCGTGGGTGTCCATGCCATGCAGATCGGCAGCATCTCGGCCGTGTTGGAGTATGCGATCCTGATCCTGTTCTTTGTGATGATGGCGCAGATGGTGATTCTGACGCTTCCGCGCGCCGCGGCATGCCTAAGCCGTGCACAGCAAGTGCTGGAGATTGAGCCGAGCATCGTCGATGGCCAGCGTACGCTTGATGCGGCCGCGTCCGACTCAAAGGACGGGGCCGATGCGGTCGCCGTGTTCGATCATATGTCGTTTCGCTTTGACGATGCCGACGAGGACACCCTGTGCGACCTGAGCTTTGCCTGTCGTCGCGGTCAGACGACCGCAATCGTCGGCTCGACGGGTTCGGGCAAGTCGACGGTGGCCAAGCTCTTGCTGCGCTTCCACGATGCCACCAAGGGCGCCATTCGCCTGGACGGTGTCGATCTGCGCGAGCTTTCGCAAGATGAGATCCGTGGACACATCGCCTATGTGCCGCAGAAGGCGTGGCTGTTCTCGGGCACCGTGGCAAGTAATCTGCGCTTTGGCAACGAGGACGCGACCGAGACCGACATGCTTCACGCGCTTGAGGTTGCCCAGAGCACCTTTGTACTCGATCAGCCGCAGGGGCTCGATACCCCGGTGGCGCAGGGCGGCACGAACTTTTCAGGCGGCCAGCGCCAGCGCCTGGCCATTGCTCGCGCGCTCATGAAGCAGGCCGATCTGTACATCTTCGATGACAGTTTTTCGGCCCTGGACTTTAAGACCGATGCCGCCCTGCGCCATGCGTTGCAAGACGAGACGCGTGACGCTGCGGTGCTCATCATCGCGCAGCGCATCTCGACGATTTTGCATGCCGACCAGATTGTCGTGCTCAAGGACGGCGAGATTGTGGGCTTGGGCACGCATAGCGAGCTTATGGAAACCTGCGAGGTGTACCGCGCCATCGCGGAATCGCAGATGAAGGGAGGTGAGTAGCATGACCGAGGAGCTCAAGAAGCAGGGCGGCGTTGATGACGCCGCTGCCGCGGTACTGGTCGAGGAAACGGCTGCCGTGGCACCCGAGCTGGATGACGCCGCCAAGGCTGCAGCCGAGCGCGAGGCTCGCCGCCAAGCGCTCTACGAGGAAAACGAACGTGCCGAGGACGAGCGCGCCCGCGCCGAGGCAGAGCGTATGCGCGACGTGGACGATGAAGACGAGGACGAGACGCCTCGAGATACCTGGGCGACGGTGCGCCGCCTGTGGAGCGAGGCTGCCGGCGACCATTGGCGCTTCTATATCGTGTTCGCGAGCATTGTGTTCTATGCCATCTTTAACACTGCTGCGCCGGCATATAGCGCCCGCGTGATCGATGAGCTGTGGAGCCACATTCAGGTGGCGTTTGCCAACGACACCACCTTCAACATCACCTGGGAGAACTGCGGCAGGACCATCTTCATCTACTTTATGATCTGGACGGCCGCTGCCTCGTTCTACGCGCTCCAGAGCTTTTTGATGTCGAGCGTTGCCGAACGCCTCAACCTGTGCCTACGCAACCGCATCGCACAAAAGCTCAACCGTCTGCCGCTTGCCTTTTTTGACGCGCATCGTCCCGGTGAGGTCGTCAGCCGTGCGACCAACGACTTGGACAAGATGTCCGAGAGCATGCAGCGCGGCTTGCTGCAGCTTCTGGTGTCGATCGGTACCGTGGTGGGCGCCGTGAGCGTGATGTTCGTGTTTAGCGTGCCACTTACGCTGGTCTTTTTGTTCTTTACGGCGTTGTCGCTGCTGGTGACCAAGGTGGTCTCGCGCCGCACGCATGACGTAACCGGTGAGCGCCAAGAGTGGGTGTCCAAGATTACGAGTGCGGTCGAGGAAGGCTACTCGGGCCGTCTGGTGATTCGCGCGTTTAACCGCGAGCGCCAAAGTTCTGCCGAGGTGCACCAGGCCTCGGGCGAGCTGGCACGCGTGAGTGCCAAGGCCGACTTTATGATTAACGCCGTCGGCCCCGCGGTGCGCTTTATCGGCCGCCTGGCACAGATCGTGATTGCGATTGTGGGCTGCAGTATGCTGGTTGCCGGCCACATGACCGTCGGCGTGTTCCAGGCGTTCTTCCAGTTTATCTACGAGGCATCTGAGCCCATGACGCAGCTGTCGTTTACCTTCAACTCGCTGCAGAGCGCGCTGGCGAGTGCGGAGCGCGTGTTCGACCTGCTCGATGAGCCCGAGATGGAGGCCGATCCGCTGCCGGACGAGGCCGCCAAGCTGCCGGGCAAGGTCGAGGGCCGTGTCTCCTTTGAGCATGTGCGCTTTGGTTATTCGCCCGACAAGCCGCTTATGCGCGACGTGTCGTTTACTGCCGAGCCGGGCCAGAAGATCGCGGTGGTGGGAACCACGGGCGCAGGCAAGACGACGCTCATCAACCTGCTCATGCGCTTCTACGAGATTGACGGCGGGCGTATTACGCTCGACGGCGTGGATACGAGCCGCATGGATCGCGGCGAGCTACGTCAGCAGTTTGGCATGGTGCTGCAAGACGCCTGGCTATTCGATGGCACGATTGCCGAAAACATCGCCTACGGCTGCCCCGAGGCAACGCGCGACGAAATTGTGGCCGCCGCTCGTGCCGCGCAGGTCGACTTCTTCGTGCGCACCATGCCGCAGGGCTACGACACGCGCGTGGCCAACGATGCCGAAAGCATCAGCCAGGGCCAGCGTCAGCTGCTGACCATCGCACGCGTGCTGCTCAACAACCCGGCGATTCTCATCCTGGACGAGGCGACCTCAAGCGTGGACACGCGTACCGAGCTTGCCATCGGCCGTGCCATGGACGCGCTTATGCGCGGGCGCACGAGCTTTGTGATCGCGCATCGCCTGTCGACGATCGTGGACGCCGACCTGATCTTGGTCATGGACCACGGCAACATTATCGAGCAGGGCACGCATAAGGAGCTGCTCGCAGCCGAGGGCGCTTATGCCGACCTCTATCTGAGTCAGTTCGCATAATGTGACAAAGGGACAGTCCCTTTGTCACATCAAAAGGAATGGCGCGCCGGGGATTGATTCCCTGGCGCGCCTTTGCGTTGGCGTCAATGTTGTCGGTGGCCGTCCGCCTCTAGCGTTCGTCCACGAGTTTGGCGACGAGGCCTTTGAGCTCGGCCACCTCTCGCTCGAGTTCCTTGACGCGGCGGGCGTTCTCGGTGATGCCCTGGCGGTTGAGGGCACTCTGCTCGGCGGCGTCATCGGGCATGTACTCGCGATGCTGCTTGGCGTCGAAACTCTCCTCGAACACGCGGCAGCCGTTGCGCTTGATGATGCGTCCCGGCACGCCCACGACGGTGCAGTTGTCGGGCACGTCCTTGACGACAACCGAGTTGCCGCCGATTTTGACGTTGTTGCCGATGCGAATGTTGCCGAGCACCTTGGCACCCGTGCCCACGGTGACGTTATCGCCGAGCGTTGGGTGGCGTTTGCCGGTCTCGTTGCCGGTGCCGCCGAGCGTAACGCCCTGGTAAAGCACACAGTTGTCGCCCACGACGGTGGTCTCGCCGATGACGACGCCCATGGCGTGGTCGATAAAGAAGTGCTTGCCAATCTGCGCGGCAGGGTGAATCTCGACGCCGGTGATGTGGCGGGTGA
>URTD01000137.1 GCA_900550735.1 uncultured Collinsella sp. | reverse complement strand
GCAACCGGAGCCGTCGCCGCGCCACCGTAGACGGCAGCAGGGGCCTCGTGGCTTTCGGCGGTCGCTCCCTCGGTATCGATTGCCTCCTGCGGTTCGTCATCAAAGCTCGGGACGCCCTGGGGCTCCGCGGGCTCGGGCTCGGAAGCCGCCTCAGCAGGCGCCTCGTCGACAGGATCGACGGCAGCCTCGACAGGCACATCGCCCTCGGTCGTGTCCCCGGCCTCGCCCTCGGCACGCATGCCCAATACCAGGTTGCGCAAACCCGCGACCGTACCGTCCACATCGGGAGCGGGCTGGTCGGCATGCAGATAGGCCCAATCCATCATAAAGGTCGCCGAAGACAGCGCACCGATGGCCAGCGCGTCATCGGGACACGAAAGCTCAACCTCAAAGACACGCTCATCGTGCTCGCTCACGCGGGTGCGGCCGCACGAAATGCTGCCAGCAAGACCGGTCTCGTTCATGAGCTCGACCGTCACGTGCTCCAGCAGATGGCAAAGCTCGGTCTGGCCCATGCAGTCCTGGAACTCGCGACCGGAATCGCCCAGGCACAGGTGCTTGGCAATCGCGGGTACCAGGTAGTACACGCGCGCCGTGGCCTCGATGTCCTCCGAGGTCATGAGCGGCATGCCGGGGTTCACCAGCACATGCGCGCAGATCTTGTCCTCGCTGACGGTGACCTTAAGGATGTTGAACAGGCCTGCCATAACTCTCCCCTACTCTTCCTTGCCCTACTCGTCGCCGTCGTGCGGGTCCGCAGAGCCCGCACCCGACACCGTCGGCTTATCTGCCGAGGGCTCGGAATCCTTCTTATCGGTTTCGGCCGGAGCGATCACGCGAATGAGCGAGATGCGCTGGCCACGCATCGACTGCACCTTGAACTTGTACCCCGCAACCTCAAACACCTCTCCGATGTCGGGCACCGAGTCGCAAAGCTCCAAAATCCAGCCGGCGATGGTCTCATAATCATCGCTTTCCTCGAGCGGCCAACCAAGCTCAATCGCGTCATCGCACGAAAAACGCCCATCGACAAGCCACTCGCGGCGCGAAAGGCGCGTGAGGTACTTGTTGTCGGGGTCGAACTCGTCCTCGATCTCGCCCACAATCTCCTCGACGATGTCCTCGATGGTGATGATGCCGGCCGTGCCACCGTACTCGTCCACGACCACTACGATCTGGTCGTGCGAGGTCTGCATCTCGGACAGCAGCGGCAGGATGTCCTTGGTGTCGGGCACAAAGGTGGCGTCGCGCAAAAAGTCGGCGATGGGCTGGTCGCCCTTGCCGTCGAGCGAAGGCTGGATCAGGTCCTTGATGTGCGCGATGCCGGCGACGCTATCGGGATCCTCGTGATAGACGGGGATGCGGCTAAAGCCGGTCTGGCGCATGGTGGACAGCACGTCGGCGACCGTCTCGTCGTCCTCGCACATGGTGGTGTCCACGCGCGGCACCATGACCTCGCGGGCAACGGTGTCGCCCAGGTCGAAGATCTCGTGAATCATGCGCTTTTCCTCGTCGAGCAGGTCGTCCTGCTCCGAGACCATGTACTTAATCTCTTCCTCCGAGACATTCTGGCGGTCGTCGGCGCTCTTGATACGCAGGATGCGGGCCAGGCCATCGGAGCAAGCGCCGGTCAGCCACACAAGCGGACGGGCGATCTTTTGGAAAAACGACAACGGTCCCACGACCTGCTTGGACACGCCCTCGGCGTTGGCCAGACCGATGCGCTTGGGCACAAGCTCGCCAATCACGATGGACACGAAGGCGACCGCAACGGTGATGATGACCGGCGCCAGGCCGCGCGCGATGGCAGAGAGCGGCGCGATGCCAAAGCTCGTGAGCCACGTGGCAAGCGGGTCGGACAGGCTCGTCGAGGCGACGGCAGACGAGGCAAAGCCCACGAGCGTGATGGCGACCTGGATGGTGGCGAGCAGCTGGTCGGAATCGGCGGCCAGCTTAATGGCGCGCTCGGCGCGCTTGTCGCCCTCCTCGGCCTCGTGCTCCAGCACAGCGCGCTTAGCCGTGGTGAGCGCCATCTCGGACATGGAGAAGTAGCCGTTGATGAGGGTCAAAACGAGGGTGGTGATAAGGGAGATGGTTATGTCCATCGGGAGTTTCTCGAACCTCCAAGATTCGGGACGTTAGGGTAAAACGTTGATGACAGATACGGCAATTGCACTGGCGCCCAAACGAGGACGCGGACGCGCAGGCATGGTCGCTAGATTACGAAGAGGATCACCGCCATGAACTGGAAGATGCTGCCGGCGAGCACCCACAGGTGAAACACGCTGTGCAGATAGCGCGCGTTTTTGGCGATATAGAACGGCACGCCCGCGGTGTAGCACACGCCGCCGACGGCGAGCAGGGCAAGTGCCACGGGGTTGAGCAGCGACACGAGCTCGGGCAGCTTAAAGACAACGAGCCAGCCCATCAGCAGGTAAACCAGGCCGCTTACCCAGTGCGGTTGACGCTCGCGCATAAAGCACTCGAGGGCGATGCCGATAATGGCGATGGCCCATACGGCAAAGAACAGCGCAGGGCCGCCGTCGTTTGCGAGCGTGATAAGGCAAAACGGCGTATAGCTGCCCGCAATGAGCAGGTAGATGCAGCTGTGGTCGATGATGCGAAACACGCGCTTGGCGCGCGCGGGCTGAATCGCGTGGTAGAGCGTGGAGGCTAGGTATTCGAGGATAATGCTGACACCATAGACAATCGCCGCGGCCATGTGGGCCGGGCCTCCGCCGCGCAGGGCAGCGAATACGATCAGGAGCACCAGGCCCGCGATACCCAGCAGGCAGCCGACACCATGGGTGACGGAGTTCATGATCTCCTCGCCCACCGTGTAGTGTGGAACGGCCGCGGTCTTGGGTCGCGGCTTAGAACTGTCGCTCGAATCGGACATGCCGGTTACATCCTCCAACGTAAAGAGTTCTCAACACTATATCAAAGCGTCTGGGTACGTGCGAAATTTGCACCATACGTGACCCTTTGTTTACCCATTCTTTGCCTGTTGACGCATCAACGGCGAACGTCCATAATGCGCTTGCATTAAATGTTGATGTATTAACATCTTATAGGAAAGCTTCTTATGTCTCAAAACGCACGTTCCCATCGAAAGCTCAAGATAGCCGGCGTCGTTGCGCTGGTGCTCGTTGTCGCGCTACTGGGGTTTGCCGGCAACTTCTTGTTCGACTTTGCCCTGAATCCCCAAGCGCCCTACACCATGAAGATGATGCAGGACGGCAAGGACGACAAAAAAGGTGAGCAGCCGGATGCCGAGGAAACCGAGGCGCGGGCGTGGTTTAAAGAGAATCGCGAAAGCAGCAGCCTCACCGCGGACGACGGGACCGAGCTTGCCGCCTGGTATTTTGCTGCGTCGGAGAGCACGCACGACTACGCCGTCTGCCTGCATGGATATACCAACGAGCCCATCGGCATGGCTCGATACGCCAAGCGCTTCCACGACCGCGGCATGAACGTGCTCGCGCCTGCCGCCCGCGCCCACGAGCGCTCCGGCGGCGACTATATCGGCATGGGCTGGCCCGAGCGCCTCGACATCGTCGCATGGATCGAGCGAATCGTTCAGGCTGACCCCGAGGCACGTATCCTGGTCTTTGGCGAGTCGATGGGTGCGGCAACCGCCATGAACGTCGCGGGGGAATCTCTGCCCGCAAACGTGAAATGCATTATTGAGGACTGTGGTTATACGAGTGTTTGGGACGAGTTTTCTCTGCAGCTCAAGGACGTGTTCGGCCTGCCCAGCTTTCCCTTGCTCGATGTAGCAAACTTGGTGTGCAACGTGCGCGCGGGCTACGACTTTCATAAGGCGAGCAGTGTGGAGCAACTCAAACACGCGACGGTTCCTATGCTGTTTATCCACGGCGACCAGGACACCTTTGTACCGTACAGCATGCTCGACCAAAACTACGACGCGTGCGCCAGCACGGTCAAGCAAAAGCTCACCATCCATGGCGCCACCCACGCCAAGAGTGCGCAGGTCGACCCCGAACTCTACTGGAACACGGTCGATGACTTCCTCGACAAGAATTTTTAGGCAAAAAGCAACGTCTGGGGTTTTGTTGCCAAAAATCGTTTGCGGTCGGCGGTATTCGTTTTTTCACCGCACTTCCGAAAAGCCGCCCGCGAGCGTTGTGCTCGTGGGCGGCTTTTGCTCAACTTACGCTACAAAGGCGCTTATTTTGTCCAATAGATAGGCGCTACTTGACCTCGATAAGCTCGTACTCGCTCGTGCCCAGGCCGATCTTCTCGGCATGCGCGATGCACACGCGCCAGTCGGTGTCGGGATGCGTAATGCAGAAGGGATCGTGCGCCTGCTCGCCCTCCAGATGCTCGTGATTGTGCTCCATCTTGGCCGCGCTATCGGTGAGCTCGGTGTTGGGCAGCGGCTCGGACGCCATGACGGCATCGGCGCAGGCCTGGTCGATGGCGACCGGGTCGAAGCTCGCGAACATGCCGATATCGCTGACGATAGGCGTGTCGTTTTCGGGATGGCAATCGCAGTTGGGGCTGATATCCATGGCAAGCGAGATATGGAAGCTCGGGCGGCCGTCGACGACGGCCTTGGTGTACTCGGCGATCTTGCAGTTGAGCACGTCGGCCGCGGCGTCATAGCCGGGCTTGATGCAGTCCTGGTTGCATGCCGCAATGCAGCGTCCGCAGCCCACGCAGCGATCGTGGTCGATAGCGGCCACGTGCACCGTGCGAGTAGCGCCGCTGGCAAGCTCGCGCTCGCGGGTGCCGTCGAACGAGACAGCGTTGTGCGCGCAGATCTTTTCGCAGGCATGGCAGCCAACGCAGTGCTCGGTCGCGACGTTCGGCTTGCCGGCGGCATGCTGCTCCATCTTGCCGGCGCGGCTGCCGCCACCCATACCCAGGTTCTTCATGGCGCCGCCAAAGCCGGCCTGCTCATGACCCTTAAAGTGGGTGAGGCTGATCACGATATCGGCATCCATGAGCGCCTGACCGATCTTGGCCTCGTGCACGTACTCGCCGCCCTCGACCGGGACGAGCGCCTCGTCGGTGCCCTTGAGGCCGTCGGCGATGATGATCTGGCAGCCGGTGGTCATGGGCCAGAAGCCGTTTTCCTGCGCGCAGCTCAGGTGCTCCAGCGCATTCTTGCGGCTGCCCGGGTACAGGGTGTTGC
>URTD01000136.1 GCA_900550735.1 uncultured Collinsella sp. | reverse complement strand
TGGGCGAGACCCGTACCGTGCAGGTACGATTGGAGGAGCCGCTGCCGCTGCGTGCCGGCGACCATGCCGTGGTGCTGTCCTATTCGCCGGTCATGCTTATTGGTGGAGGGCGCGTGCTGTTGTCGCGCTGCCGTCGTTCGCGCGAGCTTTCGGCGGGGGAGCGCGCGCTGCTTGCAGCGCTTGAGACCGGCGATGCCGTCGCTGGTGTGGACGCGTGGCTGGCGCTGCAGACGTTGCCAGTCGTGGTCGCCGACGTTGCCGCGGCGCTAGATCTTGTTTCCGGTGAGGCCGATGCCGCGCTGAACGAGTTGGTGGCGCGAGGTATTGTGCGCGAACTTGCGGGCCCAGGCGGTACGTTGTATGCGAATGCTGCCGTGCTCGATGCCGCCATGGACGTGCTGACGGCGACCCTGTCTGCCATGCACGCGGCTGCCCCCAAGGAGACGGGCTTTACGCCGGGCGCCGTTACCCATGCTGCGTGGCCTACCGCTGACGATACAGTTGCCGCAGCCCTGATTTCCGAGGGCTGCTCGCGCGGCGTGTGTGCCTCCGAGGGCGCCGAGGTGTTCGACCCGCACTCCGCTGCCGCTGCGGCGCGTGTGGTGCGCGAGGCCTGCGAGCGTATCGTCGCCTTGCTGGACGAAGCCGGCCTCGATGCGCCGACGTTGCCCGAGGTGGGCGAGCAACTCCAGCTCGATCGCGACACCATGACACGTGCCCTGCGTGAGCTTTCGCTCAATCGCTCGATCGTTAAGGTCGAGCGCGACGTTGCCCTGTCCGCTGCCGCCGAGGCCCATGCGCGCGAGCTTGTTGCCGCCGCCATTGAGGCAGCCGGCGGTGTTGCCACCACGAGCGTACTGCGCGAGGCCCTGGGTGTGTCGCGCAAACGTGCCATCAGCATCTTGGAGCACCTGGATGCCGTGCGCTTTACGGTGCTCGACAAGGACGCCGGCGGCTTGAGGTCCCTGCGCTAGGCCGGTCACTCGCTCCCGCCTCCTCAGTTGCGGTGAAATAGTTCCTATTTGGAGGCTTTGGCAGCAAATACAGGAACTATTCCACCGCAACTTCTTGTTCGTCTTTTTGGGATGGAGCCGTTTCGGTTTGGTAAAATACCGCCGCACTTGGGAACGGATGGGCTCCGGTGGGCTCCGCGGTCCTCAAAACCGTTGCGAGGCGTGCAAAACGTCTTGGATGTGTTCGATTCACATACGTTCCCGCCATACGCTACCAGCGCTTTTGTGCTCGCGGTCTTGCTGCGTGCCGCAAAGGCGCTGTTTTGTTTTTGCACGAGTTTTTCGTAGCGCCGCTATTTCGGCGGCTGCAGTTAGCATCGTGCACCGGGTTTCGAGCATGCCGATGGAGGTGTTTTGCCGTATGACTACCGTAAGACGTGCCGATCTTTCTTGTGTCGTCCAGGCGGGCGGGCTGTCCTCGCGCATGGGCTGCGATAAGGCGCGCATGACGTTTTGCGGCGAGCCGCTCATCGAGCGCGTGCTGGGTCGGCTGGCGCCAGTTGCCGGCGAGTTGGTCGTGACGACTTCGCGTCCCAGCGAGCTTGCCTATCTGGAAGAGCGCGCGTTTGGCGGCCTAGTGCCTCGAATAGTGCCGGACCTTGAGGGGTCGGCGGGCGCCATGCGCGGCATCGCGAGTTCGTTGGCTGCGGCCCGATTGCCGTTCGTGGCGATCGTCGCCTGTGATATGCCGTTTGTCTCGCCGGAACTCATCGGCGCGCTTGCCGATCGTGTTGAGGCCGAGGCGCTCGACGTGTGCGTGCCGTGCGAGGAGCGGGGGATTGAGCCGCTTTGCGCCGTCTGGCGCCGTGACGCGTGTGCGCCGGTTGCCCATGAGCTGCTCGCCTGCGACCGCCAGCGCATTCGCTGCCTGATCAATCGCGTTCAGGCTGGTTATATGGATGAACCGCAGATTGTCGCGGTCGCAGGCTCGACGCTCTGCTTCGAGAACGTCAATACGCCCGAGGAGTTTGCGGCGGCCGAGTTGCTCGCCTAGACGATTGGAGTTGCCATGTCTCACGATATTTGTCCCGACACGGGAGAGCCTTGCACTTGTGATGGTTCCGAGCCCTGTACCTGCGGCTGCGGTGGCTGTGGGCATACTGCGGAAGAGGAAGCGGCCGCCGCGGCGTATCGTGAGGCACACCGCGAAGGCCCGTTCGGTGATGCCCTCGACCACGAACGCAAGATCATCGTTTCGTTCGATAGCACCTTCGATGTGATGGAATGTGAACAGCTGTGCCTTGCCGCCGGCGTGCCAGGGCGCATTATGCCTTTGCCCGGCTCCATTACCGCAGGTTGCGGGCTGTGCTGGGCCATGCCGTTCTCGGGCGATGCGCTCGCTGCCTTCCGCGCTGCCACCGAGGGCCGCATAACCCCCGCCGACTACCATCAACTCGTCCTCTAACCACCACACCACCACATTGGGGACAGGCACCTTTGTTGTGGTTTGGAACACGTGGACGAAACAGGTTTGAAACACAGGTTTTGCACGTCAGGCACTCAAAAACGCTTCTACCTGCATCGTAATCAAAACGAAACATCTGCTCGTCGGCTTATGCGAAACTTTGCTGCAACAGTGCGATATTATCCATACTCGATAAAGCTCGCGGCGCATGGGGCGCCTCGAACGACACTTTTCTTTTCCATCAATTGGAGGAAGCATGAGCTACACGCAGAAAGTTCTCGACGAGCTCAAGGCCCGCTATCCCGAGCAGCCTGAGTTCATCCAGGCCGCGACCGAGATCCTCGGTACCATCCAGCCGGCGCTCGACGCCCATCCCGAGTACGAGGAGGCCGCCCTGCTTGAGCGCCTCGTCGAGCCCGAGCGCATTGTTATGTTCCGTGTCCCCTGGGTCGACGACCAGGGCAAGGTCCAGGTCAACCGCGGTTACCGCGTCGAGTTCAACTCTGCCATTGGACCCTACAAGGGCGGCCTGCGCTTTAACCCGACGGTCACCCTGGGCATGCTCAAGTTCCTGGGCCTGGAGCAGATCCTCAAGAACAGCCTGACCACCCTTCCCATGGGCGGCGGCAAGGGCGGTTCCGACTTTGACCCCAAGGGCAAGTCCAACAACGAGATCATGCACTTCTGCCAGTCCTTCATGACCGAGCTCTATCGCCACATTGGCCCCAACACCGACGTTCCCGCCGGCGACCTGGGCGTTGGCGGCCGCGAGGTTGCCTACCTGTTCGGTCAGTACAAGCGCCTGACCAACGAGTGGACCGGCGTTCTTACCGGCAAGGGCCTCTCCTTTGGCGGCTCGCTCGCCCGTACCGAGGCCACCGGCTACGGCCTGGCCTACTTTGTGGATGAGTACCTCAAGAGCCGCGGCGACTCCTTCGAGGGCAAGAACGTCGTCGTTCACGGCTCCGGTAACGTCGCCATCTACGCGGTCCAGAAGGTCTCCCAGCTCGGCGGCAAGGTGCTCGCCTGCTCCGATACCCATGGCTGGGTCGAGGATCCCGACGGCATCGACTACACTGTGCTCGAGCATGTCTACAACAAGAAGCGTTCCGGCCACGACAAGGGCGTTACGCTCGCCATGTACGTTGACGAGAAGCCCAACGCCGTGTGGCACGAGGGCGACGGCCGCGGCGTGTGGCAGCTGCCCTGCGACATCGCGCTGCCCTGCGCTCGCGAGAACACGCTGCTGCTCGAGGACGCCCAGGCGCTCGTCGCCAACGGCTGCAAGGTGGTCGGCGAGGGCGCGAACATGCCCACGACCATCGAGGCCACGACCTACTTCCAGGAGAACGGCGTCGCCTTCATGCCCGGTAAGGCTGCTAACGCCGGCGGCGTGCTCGTGTCCGGCCTGGAGATGAGCCAGAATGCCGAGCACCTGTCCTGGACCTTCGAGGAGGTCGACGGCAAGCTCGAGCAGCTCATGCGCGGCATGTTCCACAACGTGGACGACACCGCCAAGGAGTACGGCGAGGAGGGCAATTTTGTCATGGGCGCAAACATCGCCGGCTTCCTGAAGGTCGCCGATGCCATGCTCGCCCAGGGCGTCTGCTAAATCTTCGCTCGACATAGCATGTGATGAGGCTCCCAGCTATCCGGCTGGGAGCCTTTTTCTATGGTGACGATGGCGGCGGCCCCTCGTTTGGTACACTTAAAAGTACTGGACAAGTGGAGAGATGGGGGAGAACGTGCTCAAGTTCGGTACCTACGTCCGTGTTGGAAACGCGGCCGAAGCCTATGAGCTCTTACAGAAGAACCGCAACAACAAGATTGTGGGCGGCGGCATCTGGATGCGCCTGGGTTCGCGTCGCGTGGCGACGGCGATTGACCTTTCGGCCTGCGGACTCGATCAGATCGAGGAGACCGAGACCGAGTTTCGCATCGGTGCCATGTGCACCCTGCGCCAGCTCGAGCGTCATGCCGGGCTCAACGCGCTTGTCAACAATGTCTTTGAGTTCGCCGTCCACGACATCGTGGGCGTGCAGCTGCGCAATACCGCCACGGTGGGCGGCAGCATCTACGGCCGCTTTGGCTTCTCGGACGTTCTCTCCGCCTTTCTCGCGCTCGATTCCTATGTTGAGTTGACGGGCGCCGGCCGCGTGCCGCTCGCGGAGTTCGTTGACATGGGCTACGTGCGCGACGTTATCGAGCATGTCGTGGTCGTCAAGCACGATTACCGTGCGAGCTACGAGGCCGTGCGCAAGGCCGCGACCGACTTTCCCTCGCTGAACGTTACCGCCGCCTGGTGGGACAACACCTGGCACGTCACTGTGGGTGCCCGCCCGCTGCGCGCGACCCTGCTGCAGGGCGAGGCGTGCGGCCTTACCAACGAGCATCCTTCCGAGGACGAGCTGCGTGCCCTGGCCGCGTCCGTACGCGCGCTGAGCTACGGCACCAACCTGTGGGGCTCGGCCGACTACCGCCGCCGCATCTCGGCCCCGCTTGCCGTCCAGGCTGTGCGTCGCGCCGCCGGCATCGAGCTTTCGGCCGCGCTTGCGCACGAGCTCGAGGGCGTGCAGATTCCTAAGTTTGCCACGGACGAGTATTCCTGCCGCCGCGTGCCCGGCGTCGATTCTAGCGAGGTGCGCTAATGGCTGCCAAACTCATTGATCTTTCCTTTACGCTCAACGACCGCAAGGTCAAGGTTCAGATTGCCCCCGATACCATGCTCTTTGCGCTGTTGCGCGAGCAGGGCTGCGCGTCGGTGCGCTGCGCCTGCGAGACCACCAACTGCGGCCTGTGCACGGTGTGGCTC
>URTD01000135.1 GCA_900550735.1 uncultured Collinsella sp. | reverse complement strand
GCTGCCGTTCGACGTGCGCTATATTCAGATTCCGGCGCTGGCGATCAGCTCGACGAACATTCGTAAGCGAGTTGCCCGCGGCATGAGCGTGCGCTATCTTACGAGCGAGTCCGTGCTCGGCTACATTCGCAAACGCAGACTATATGCCGATTTGAGCCAAGAAGATTTTGAGTGATGGGGGGGTCTACGTTGTCGGTAGAGGATCAGTTTGAGGGCGATGAGCGCGCGCTGCTCAAGCGCATTCAAGAGCTGCTCGATGTTCGCATGAAGGATAAGCGCAAGCGCTATGTGCATTCGCTGGGTGTTGCCGAGACCGCACTTCATCTGGCCGAGGTCTACGGCGTTGACCGCTTTGATGCCGCTGCCGCCGGCCTGATCCATGACTGGGACAAAGTGCTCTCCGACGACGAGCTCGTGGCCCGCGCGCTTCACTATGGCATCAAGGTTGCCGGTTCTCCTTCTGCCGCGACGCCGCTTTTGCATGGCCCTGTTGCCGCCTATGAGCTTCCGCAGCTTTTTCCCGAGCTGTCGCCGGCCGTTTTCCAGGCTGTCGACCGTCACACCGTGGGTGCCTGCGACATGACGCCGCTCGATATGGTGGTCTTTGTGGCCGATGCCATCGAGCCCAACCGCCACGGCGACTATGCGCATGCGCTGCGCAAGATGGTGGGGGAGTCGACGCTCGATGAGTTGTTCTTCTCCTGTTTTGCGCAGGGTCTGGTCTATGTGATCCAGTCCGGGCGCTATCTTTATCCCACGGCTATTACGATTTACAACCATTACGCCCAGCTGCGCTAGCTCGGGCTGTCTAGAAAGAGGTATTCCATGGCCGACGAGACCATGACCGACGAGCAGATTCTTGAAGGCGTGGAGCACAAGAGCTTCGCCGCCACGTCCGACCGCACTGCCGCCTCGCTGTCCGCGAGCGGTGTCGCCGCCGAGGATGTCGCCCGCGCCGCCGCGCAGGCCGCCTACGACAAGAAGGGCGAGGACGTTCAGGTGCTCGACCTGACCGAGCTTTCCGATGTGTGCGACTACTTTGTGCTTGCCACCGGTGCCAACAACCGCCAGGTCGATTCAATTGTCGACGAGATCGAGGAGAAGGTCGCCGAGGCTTGCGGCGAGCATCCGTTCTCCATCGAGGGCCGCGAGCAGAAGACTTGGATGCTCATGGACTACGGTTCGGTTGTCGTCCACGTCTTCACTCCCGAAGCCCGCGACTTCTACCGCCTCGAGAAACTCTGGGGAGACGCCCCCCAGCTCCCCCTCAATCTCCTCTAGTAGCTCATTTGAGACGGGGTTTAGCTACCCTCACGCATATCGCCGGGCAGTTGCGGTTTTCCGCAGCTACCCGGCTTTCTTTTTGCCCAAAGTAGCTAATTTGGGACGGGGCTTTTTTAGCTACTACCTACCGTTCGCCGATAGAAGCGAGTTGCGGTTCATTGCGTGATATTTAGCTTTCCGACTCGGGTAACGTATTTGTTATCTGTAGAGGAGGAGATGCGTATGACTCGGACCGCGCGGGAAATCTCTGTTTACGGCTATTACCATGTCGTCCAAAAGGGCTGTGGTGGTCAGCTGATATTTGAGGATGCTGACGATCGACTCTATCTGATTCGACTGATAGCTTCGAAATGCCAGAAGTTCAAAGTGGATGTTATCGCATGGTGCCTTATGGATAATCACATTCACTTGTTGCTAGATGACGGGCATGCTCACCTGAGCGATTGTATGCATTCGATTACGACGGCGTATGCCATGTATTTCAATTCTAAGACAGGCAGGAGAGGTCCTGTTTTCCAGGATCGATTTAAGAGTGTGCCGATTCTCGATGATGATCAGCTGCTCAACTGCGTTCGTTACATTCACGATAACCCTGCGAAAGCCAGAATTGGCACTGCTTCGCTCTATCGCTGGAGCAGCTTTAGCGAGTATATGGGCTATCCGGGAATTTGTAAGACTGATTGCGTGCTCGGGTTGCTCGGGAATTCCCAGAGATTTTTTGCATTTAGCACCTCGGGCGAGCCCAATGGCTATTGCTTCCGTTATGGCGCTCATGTGAGTGATACTGACGCGCTTGAGTTTGCGCAGGCGTTGCTCAAACCATACGAGCCTCACTATCTCAACGCTCTGCCCAAGGGCGTGCGTGATGACTGTATCCGTAAACTCAAAAGCGAGGGCTTTTCGATCAAGCAGATCGTGCGCCTCACGGGTATCGGCCATTGCACGATTCAAAAAGTTAAAGTTGAAAAGTAGCTCATTTTAGGCGGGATAATTTTGCTGCGGCCGCCAAACCGGACATCCGGGGTAGTCAATTTGGGACGGGGCTTTTTTAGCTACCCTTTGGCTGACGGTGAATGAATTAGGCCGAATGAATCTCAACCGATATATAGGGGTAGCTAAAATAGCCCCGTCCCAAATTGACTACCAATGCCGTGTCGGACGGAAGGCAGCAACCCCCATCCAAAAAAGACTAGTTATTGAAGCGGGATTGGCGGCCGAAGGATAGGGCGGTGTCGCCGAATTTGTCTCGGACGGCGTCGATGGCGACGGAGAGGTCGCGGCGGTCGCTGGATTGGGCTCCGCGGTCATCGATCTCGCAGAACAGGTCGGTCTGGATGCCGCCTTGGTGGTCGAAGTCGCTCATGCCGATGCCCGCTAAGCGAACATGCATGCCTTCCTGCCAGATGTTGTCGAGCAGTTCGAGTGCAACCGCCACGAAGATGTTCTCATCGTCGGTCGGATGAGGCAGCCGGCGCTGTGCCGTACGCCCGCTGCCATACGAATACTTAAGCTTGAGCGTTACCGTGGCACCCGTCAGCCCCTGACGGCGCAGGCGGCGTCCCACTGACTCTCCCAACAGCGCAATTGCCGCCTCAATATCCCCACGCTCAGTCAGATCTTTAGCAAAGGTGCGTTCATTGCTGACCGACTTGACCTCTCGCTCTTCATCGAGGCTCGTGACTTCGGAGATTTCGAGTCCCAGCGCACGCTGGCGCATGCGTTCGCCGTTGACGCCAAAAATAGAGGCCAGTGTGGACTCAGGCGCGCGCGAAAGCTCGCCGAGGGTGTAGATGCGCATGCGGCGCAGTCGCTCCTCGGCCGAGCGCCCTATGCCGCTCATGGCAGATACCGGCAGCGCGGCCAAAAAGCGCTGCTCGGTTCCGGGGCGCACGATGGTCAGCCCAAACGGCTTGTCCCGCTCGCTTGCGATCTTTGCGACCGTCTTGTTGCAGCCCACGCCAATGGAGCAGGTCACACCCAGCGCTGCCACGCGGTCGCTTATACGCTGCGCAACCAGTAGCGGGTCTTCGGGCGCAAAGCGACCCGGTGTGATATCGATAAAGGCCTCATCGATGGATACGCGCTCAACGCGCGGGGTCTCGTCGGCGAGAATCGCCATGACCTGCGCGCTCACCTCGCGGTAGCGATCAAAGTGCCCGTGCGTCCAAATGGCTTGCGGGCACAAGCGCCGCGCCTCGGCCGAGGCCATGGCAGAGTGCACGCCAAAGCGACGTGCCTCATACGAACACGTGGACACGACGCCACGCGAATCGGCGTCTCCGCCCACGATGAGCGGTTTTCCGCGCCATTCGGGATGGTCGAGCATCTCCACGCTCGCAAAAAACGCATCGAGGTCCATGAGGCCCACCGCCGGACCCGTCCAGGGAGGCGGCGTGACGCCCGTGGCATCCTCATAACCGTATGTATGTTCGCGTCTTTCCATGTCATGAGTATACCGCGCAGCTCATGTGGGGTGCGTGTATGTGCTTGCAAATCCCGAATTCTTGTCTAAGATATGGATTTGCCCTCGACTACACCGAAGAAGTTGGTCTCACGGACTTCACCTGCCCGCGTCGATGGCGTATTATGTTCAACTGTTTGTTTGTAGTTGCAGCCTAAAGCTGCTTGGTTGGAGGAGTTTCCTTTGGCAGTCAAGATTCGCCTTGCTCGTCACGGCGCTAAGAAGCGTCCGTACTACCGTGTCGTCGTCGCCGATTCCCGCGCCCCGCGTGACGGTCGTATCATCGAGGAGGTTGGCCGCTACAACCCGATGACCGCCCCCAAGACCATCAACCTCGACCTCGAGAAGATCGCCGACTGGCAGTCCAAGGGCGCTCAGCTCACCGACGCCGTCGCCGCTCTGGTCAAGGCCGCCAACGAGGGCGAGAAGACTGAGACCGTCGTCAAGAAGTCCAAGAAGCAGCTCGCCAAAGAGGCCGAGGCCGCTAAGGCTGCCGCTGAGGCCGCTGAGGGTGCCGAGGAGTAAATCGTGCCTGAGGTTGACGCTGCACAGCTCGAGGGTGAGGCAATGCTCTCAGATCGCATCGCCGATCTCGTCGAATATCTCGTTGTTCAGATCGTCGACGACCCGGATTCCGTGAGCCTTGAGGTCATCGATGGTGACGACGCCTCTACGATTGAGGTTTCGGTCGCCGAGGATGACGTCGCTAAGGTCATCGGCCGTCGTGGCCGTACCATCAAGGCCATTCGCACGCTCGCCCGTGCACTGGCCGCTCGCCTCGACACTGCTGTCGAGGTAGAGGTTCTGGGCTAGGACCTTGAGGTCCCAGTACAAAAACATCGCCCGTGTGGTCAAGCCGCACGGAAGGAAGGGGGAGGTCCTCGCGCAGCCGCTGCGGGGGCTTCCTTCTGTATTAGAGCCGGGTATGCGCGTCGCCCTGACGCCGCCGGCGCTCAAGCGCGACCGCTTTTGCACGGTCGTGTCCGTCACCGATACGGGCGATGGCGATCTGGTCTCGTTTGAGGGCATTGACGACTTGACGGCCGCCGAGGGCATCACGGGATGCTACGTGCTGGCAAATCGTGACGACTTTGAGCTCGATTCGCTCGACGCTGCCTATACCGACCTGATGGGTCGCGAGGTGGTCGACGAGCGCTTCGGTTCGCTCGGTACGATCGTCGAGATCATGTCGACGCCCGCCAACGATGTTTGGGTTGTCGAGGGTGATCGGTACGGCGAGGTGCTGATTCCCGTGATCGAGCAGGTCGTGCTCGATCTTCCCGACACAGGAACAATTTCCGTCCACGTTATGGACGGCCTGATCGATATGGACAAGTAGGGAGGACAACATGCTGATCGAGACCCTTTCGGTCTTTCCCGAGATGTTTGAGCCCGTCATGTCCACATCGATCTTGGGCCGCGCCCGCAAGGCCGGCCTTTTTGATTTTAAGGCGTATAACCTGCGCGACTGGACGCACGACGTGCACCAT
>URTD01000134.1 GCA_900550735.1 uncultured Collinsella sp. | reverse complement strand
AGGGTCACAAGGTTATCCTGGTCCGCTGGGAGACCAACCCCGACGACCTGAAAGGCATGGTCGCCGCCGAGGGCATTCTGACAAGCCACGGTGGCAAGACGAGCCATGCCGCCGTTATCGCCCGCGGCATGGGTACGCCCTGCGTCTGCGGCGTTGAACGCTTCCACATCGACGCCGCCGAGAAGGTCGTGCGCATCGAGGGCAGCGACCGCGTATTGCACGAGGGCGATGTCATCTCCATCGACGGCACCCAGGGCATCGTCGTCGATGGCGCTGTCGACCTGGTCTCCGCCGAGCTTACCGGCGACCTGGACACTATCCTGTCCTGGGCCGACGAGATTCGCCTGGACGAGACCGATGGCCACGCCAACCACGTGCGCGTCAACGCCGACAACCCTGAGGACGCTGAGCTCGCCCTCGGGTTTGGTGCCGAGGCCATCGGCCTGTGCCGCACCGAGCACATGTTCCTGGGCGACCGTAAGAACATCATCCAGAGCTTTATCCTGTCTGACGATGAGACCGTGAAGCAGCAGACCCTGGCCGACCTGCTCAAGGTTCAGACCGAGGACTTCCTGGCGATGTTCAAGACTATGTCCGGTCGCGACGTGGTCGTTCGCCTGCTCGATCCGCCGCTTCATGAGTTCCTGGATAATCCTCGCGAGCTCGAGGTCGCCATCACCAAGAAGGAAGCCGCTGGCGCCAGCGAGGAAGAGCTTGCCGTCCTGCGCACCCGCCTGCGTCGTATCGACGGCATGGTCGAGTCGAACCCCATGCTCGGCCTACGCGGCGTGCGCCTGTCCGTCGTCTTTAGCGATCTGCCGCTCATGCAGGTCCGTGCCGTGGCAACGGCTGCTGCCCGCCTTATCAAGGAAGGCGTCGACCCGCGTCCCGAGATTATGGTCCCGCTCGTCTCCATCACGGCGGAGCATGTCCAGACCCGCGAGGTCATCGAGCGCGTGATCGCCGAGGTTTCCGCCGAGGAAGGCGTCGAGCTCAATATTCCCGTGGGCACGATGCTCGAGCTGCCGCGTGCCTGCATGGTCGCCGACGAGATCGCCCATCATGCCGACTTCTTCTGCTTTGGCACCAACGACCTCACGCAGACGACCTTCGGCTTCTCCCGCGACGATGCCGAGGCCAAGTTCATCCCGCTGTACATGCACAAGAAGATCTTGAAGGATAACCCCTTCGAGACCATCGACTCTGCGGTACTCGAGCTGGTGCGCATGGCCGTCGAGAAGGGTCGCGCCACCAACCCCGGCATGCACTTTGGCGTGTGTGGCGAGCACGGCGGCGACCCCAAGTCCATCAAGGGCCTGTTTAACGTGGCCTATGTGGACTATGTGTCCTGCTCGCCCTACCGCGTGCCCCTCGCACGCCTGGCTGCCGCCCAGGCCAAGCTCGAGGCGAAGCGCTCCGCCTAACGTTTTGGGTATAGACGCCTAGCGTAGCCCCCTTCATGCCGCCCGCCTCATTCGTGAGGCGGGCGGTTATCATGTGCGGGTTTTGTCTTTTTGTCTGCGTAAAAAATTGTTCTTGCAGCAGAAACCCGCGCGTGTATACTCGAATACGTTTGTTCAACTACGTGCCGGCCAAGGTGGTACGGCACCTCTAGAAGAGTAAGGAATTGCACATGGATTACATCCGCGCAATCGAGCGTCAGCAGATCCGCGAGGACATTCCTCAGGTTCGCGTCGCCGACAACGTCAAGGTTCACTACCGCATTAAGGAAGGCGACCGCGAGCGCATCCAGGTCTTCCAGGGCGACGTCATCCGCATGGCCGGCGCCGGTGCCCGCGAGACCTTCACCGTCCGCAAGATGTCCTTCGGTGTCGGTGTTGAGCGTACCTTCCCGCTTCACAGCCCCAAGATCGCCAAGCTCGAGGTCGTTCGTCATGGTCGCGTCCGTCGCGCCAAGCTGTACTACCTCCGCGACAAGGTGGGCAAGGCTGCTCGCATCCCCGAGAAGCGCTAAGAAGATCGCAGCGTCTGTCCACTCGTTTGGACACAAGGGTCACCTTCGGGTGGCCCTTCTTTTTATCTGATTTGCATGCAAGGAGGGCCTGGTATGGCCAACATGACGAGCTCGGTTTCGGCATCGCAGGTTGCCGGTGAGTTGGCGAGCGCTACGTTTGAGGAGATTCCCGCCCTCGTGGAGCATTATCGCGAGGACCCGCGCCAGCAGGTGATCAAGGCTTGTGAACGCGCCCTCAAACGCCATGCCAAAGAGCTTGCCGAGCGCGAGCGCGTCAATGACATGTACGAGCTTATGCATGAGCTTGGCGGCGATGGGGTGGTCGTTGGTGTCGACGAGGTGGGTCGCGGATCGGTGGCCGGTCCTTTGACGGTGTGCGCCGTCTGTCTTCCTATGGAGCCGCACGTTTGGGGTATCAACGATTCCAAAAAGCTCACGCCGGCGCGCCGAGAGTTGCTCTCAGTGAAGATTGCCGAGGTGGCGACGGCGATCGGTTTTTGCCATATTGCGCCGAAGGATATCGATGAGATGGGCATGGCCCGTGCTATCCGTACCGCCGTTGCGGGCGCCGTGGCCGATACGGGACTTGAACCCGACTGCGTCCTCATGGATGGCAACCCCTTGGGCGCCGTTCCCAACGAGCGCGACGTGGTGAAGGGCGATGCCAAAATCGCCTGCATCGCCGCGGCGTCCATCATGGCCAAGGTCACGCGTGACGAGATGATGGTCGAGTACGACGCCGAGTACCCCGAGTATCATCTAGCCGAGTCGAAGGGCTACGCAAGCCCCGAGCACATCGAGGCGATTCGCAAACATGGACTTTGTCCGCTGCACCGCGTGAGCTTTTGCGGAAACTTTCTGCAGACTGAGCGCCTTTTCTAGGTCAATTGTGGAGACAGGGACCCCTGGCGTTTTATAAACCTGCTGGTAGCGGGCCGTGTGCAACGTGATTGTTGCGTACGGCCCGTTTTTTGTTGGCATTTGGTCAGCTTTTGGTTTGCTTCCGGTACTTACCCGCATGAAAGGTGCCCTCATCATCGGGGCAATGCAGTGTGCGGGAAAGGAGACCCCATGAGTGCCGCAAGCAAAAAGAGCAAGACGCAGCGGCTCAAGGAGCGTTGGGAAAACGGCGAGCTCGACTGCGGGGCGATGACGCCCGAGTTTATCAAGGGACTCAGTCCCCGCGAGCTGGGCATGCTGGGCGAGCTGATCACCATCGACTACTTTAACGAGCGCGGCTACACCTTGCTGGAACAGGGTTATCGTTGCACCGAGGGCGAGGCCGATCTGGTGCTGCTTGATGAGCTCGACGATGTCGTGGTGATGGCCGAGGTCAAGACCAGACGCGTCGCCCTGGATTGCACCACGCGGGTCTTTCCCGAGGAAGCCGTGGACGCCCAAAAGCAACGCCGCTACCGCCGCATCGCAAGTTGCTATCTCATGGAGCATTATCCGCTCAAGGCGATTCGCTTCGATGCCGTGGGTGTCACCATTCGCGGCGGGCATATCGCCGAGATCGAGCATCAGTACAACGCGTTCGATTGGCAGGGGTCGTGATGGCGTTCGAGACGTTTGCCGTTCACGCGGCCTGCATCCGCGGCGTCGAGGCGATTCACGTCACGGTCGAGGTCTCGCTTGCCGGCGGCGTTCCGGGCATTCAGATGCTCGGCATCCCGAGTATGGAGGTGATGGAGTCGCGTGGTCGCATTCGCTGTGCGATGCGCTCCGCCGGGTTCGAGATCCCACGCTCGGGCATTACGGTCAATCTGGCACCTGGCGATATTCGCAAGACCGGTAGCGGCTTTGATCTTCCCATCGCCATCGCGGTATTGGCGGCCGATGGTCAGATTCCCCACGACAACCTCGATCGTTGTCTTATCGCCGGTGAGCTTGGCTTGGACGGTACGGTGCTTCCCGTCAAGGGCGAGGTGGCGTTTCAGTTATTGGCGCGTGATTTGGGGCTGTCTTTTATCGCCGGCAGATCAGACCAGCATGTGCCACTCGCGGGCGTGGATTGCGGATTCATAGATCATTTGTCTCAGCTTGCCCATGGCATGGGCGATGCCGCGCGGCATTATCTGGATTCCGAGGGTGTGGAGGCTACTTTTGAGCCCGAACTCGACTATGCCGACGTGCTGGGGCAGGAGGTTGCCAAACGCGGCATGGCACTGGCGGCAGCGGGTGAGCTCGGTTTGCTTATGATCGGGTCCCCGGGATCGGGCAAGACGATGCTTGCGCGCCGTATGACTGGCATTCTGCCTGAGCTTTCCGTTGAGGATCAGCAGGAGGCACTGTGCATCCATTCGGTCTTGGGCGAGAACATCGATGGCTTATTGGCAGGTCATCGGCCGTTTCGAAGCCCCCATCACAGTATTTCGACCGCAGGCCTTATCGGCGGCGGGCGCCCGGTGCACCCGGGTGAGATTAGCCTTGCTCATGGCGGCGTGCTCTTTTTGGACGAGCTTGCCGAGTTTCCCACGGGTGTGCTGCAGACGCTGCGTCAGCCCATCGAACGCGGCTATGTGAGGATCGTACGCGTCGACGGGGCCTTTACCTTCCCGTCGCGCTTTCAGCTGCTCGCTGCGAGCAATCCCTGCCCCTGCGGCTTTTTGGGCGACCGCGAGGTGCCGTGCCGCTGCTCGGCATCGATGGTCGAGCGCTATCGCGCAAAGCTGCGCGGTCCTTTGGCCGACCGTATCGACATGATGATCGATGTGACCCGTCCCGATCCCCAGGTGATTATCGAGGGCGCGGAGGGTATGTCGTCGGCCGAGTTACGTGACTACGTTGTGCGCGGTCGCGCTTTTCGCACCTGGCGCGAGTCTCGTATGGACGATGCGGATGCCGAGGCCGAGGATGACGAGACGCGGTCCATTGACGGCGTCGTTTCGACCTTTGAGCTCGATGATGCTGCCGAGAAATGCGTACTCGGTCTGTCCAAACGCACGCATCTCACAGGGCGTGGCATCGTGCGCCTGGTTCGCATTGCGCGCACGATCGCAGATGTCGCCGAGAGCGAGCAAGTGACGCAGGACCACGTGCTCGAGGCGGCGATGTACCAGGGAAGGAGGGACCAATGATGGCCGAGGGGACCTTCGAGCTGCATCCAGGTGACGCGTTGTATCCCGAGACCGTTTTGGAGCTTTCTGATGTACCTCAGACGCTCTATGTGCGCGGCAACCCCGAGGCGCTTTCGACGCCCGCGCTCTCCATCATCGGCGCGCGAAAGGCCTCGCCGTATGGTCTTGCCGTGGCAGAGCTTGCGGCAAAGGTGGCGGTCGAGGCGGGAGTGACGGTTGTTTCGGGCGGCG
>URTD01000133.1 GCA_900550735.1 uncultured Collinsella sp. | reverse complement strand
CCTTCAAGGGCGTGAAGGTCGGTCTGGACTGCGCCAACGGTGCAAGCTGGAATATCGCTAAGAGTGTGTTCGATGCTCTGGGTGCGGATACCTATGTCATCAACAACAAGCCCAACGGTCTGAATATCAACAATAATGCTGGCTCTACTCACATCGAGGGCTTGCAGAAGTTCGTGGTGGAAAAGGGCCTGGACGTGGGCTTTGCCTACGACGGCGATGCCGACCGCTGCCTGGCCGTGGACGAGCGCGGGCGCGTGGTCGACGGCGACCAGATCCTGTACGTGTGCGGCGTGTATCTGAACAAGCACGGGCGCCTCTCGGGCGGTACCGTGGTACCGACGATCGCCAGCAACTTTGGTCTGGTCAAGTCGCTGGAGCTTGCCGGACTGAGCGCCGTGACCAGCGGTGTGGGCGACCGTCACGTGTATGCCAAGATGCGCGAGGGCGGCTACAGCCTGGGCGGCGAGCAGACGGGCCATACGATCTTTGGCGATATCGAGCGCACGGGCGACGGCATTATGACTTCGCTGCGCGTGATGGAAGTGATTCGTGCCGAGCGCGAGACGCTCTCGCAGCTCACGGCTCCGTGCAAGTTGCTGCCGCAGGCGCAGGTGGCCGTGCGCGTGGCGGACAAGGACGCCGCGCTCGAGAACATGGGCGTGCAGAACGCCATCGCCGAGGCCGAGGCTGCGCTGGCAGGCGAGGGCCGCGTGCTCGTGCGCAAGAGCGGAACCGAGTCGGTTATCCGCGTGCTGGCCGAGGCGCCCGACCAAGCATCCGCCGATGCCGCCATGAAGCGCATTGCCGCCGCGCTGGAAGCTCTGTAAGGTAGTCATTGGGGACGTTCTTAAACGACTAGGTGGAAAGGGGACGCTGCGGATTGGTTCCGCGGCGTCCCCTTTGCGTTGGCGTGTCGGTTATGCCTTACAGCTCGTAGAGCGTGGTGAACTTGTCCTGCAGGTAGCTGCAGTAGTAGCGGGCATCGAACGCCATGCCGCAGGCGCCCTTGATGAGTTCCGGCGCGTCTTTGGCGCGGCCCCACTGCCAAATGTGCTCGCCCAGCCAGGCACGGACGGGCGCCAGATCGCCGCTCATGCAGGCACCGGTAAGGTCGACACCGTCGCGGCACATGGCCGGCACAAACATGGCGTCGTAGGCGCTGCCCAGCGCATACGTGGGGAAGTAGCCAAACGAGCCGCCGCTCCAGTGCGTATCCTGCAGGCAGCCGCGCGTGTCGTCGGGAACGGGAATGCCCAGGTACTCGTTCATGAAGCGATTCCAAAGCGCGGGGATATCCTTGGCTGTGGCCTCGCCGGCAAACAGCATGCGCTCGATCTCGTAGCGCACCATAACGTGCAGCGGATAGGTGAGCTCGTCGGCCTCGGTGCGGATCAACGACGGCTGCGCGATGTTCACGGCGCGGTAGAGCGTGTCCTCGTCGACGTCGCCGTAGACCTCGGGTGCGTGGCGGCGCAGCACCTCGAGCAGCGGTCCCATAAAGGCGCGGCTGCGACCCACGGTGTTCTCGAAGAAGCGGCTCTGGCTCTCGTGGATGCCCATGGAGGTGCCACCCTCAAGACAGGTGCGCGCATAGGCGGGATTGACGCCCAGCTCGTACATGGCGTGTCCCGCCTCGTGGATGATGCTGTAGACGTTGGAGATGCAATCGTCCTCGTAGATGTGTGTCGCGATGCGCGCGTCACCCACGGCAAAGCCCTCGCTAAACGGGTGCTCGGTAAAGGCAAGCGTGGTGTCGTCCAGATCCAGACCGACGAGCTTCATAAGGTCGAAGCTCATGGCGCGCTGGGCGGCCTCGGGCACGCGGGCGTGCAAAAAGTCGGCATCGGGCTGCTGGCCGCGCTCGCCGATGGCGTGCACGAGCGGCACGACCGTCGCCTTGACCTCATCGCAAAACGCATCGAAGCTTTTGGCGGAAAGGCCGCGCTCGTACTGGTCGAGCCAAACATCGTAGGGGTCGCGCTTGGGGTCCATGAGCTCGGCCTGATGCTTAAGTTGGGCGACGATTCTATCCACATAGGGCTCAAAGCTCGCCCAGTCATTGGCCGTCTTGGCCTTGTGCCACACGGCATCGGCCTCGCAGGTGAGCCTGGTCCAGGCCTCGGCCTCCTCGGTGGGGATGACGCTTGCCTCGCGCTGGTCGCGACCGAGCACACGGATCTCGTCGAGCAGCTGCGGGTCGTCAATTTTGCCGCCGGCGACGGTCTCGCGCGCTAACGAGCGTACGAGCTCAACGGACTTCTCGCTGGTCAGCAGCTTGTGATGCTCGCCGGCAAGCGTGCCCATGGCGTCGGCACGGGCGGCAGCACCATTGGCAGGAGCAATCGTCGCTCCATCGAACTCGGCAATCTTGAGCAGGTACTCACGAGTCCACAGCTTGCCCTCGAGTTTGCGGAACTTTTTGACGGCCTTGTCGACTTTAGCGGCCTTGACGCCCTTGGCGGCCTTTGCCACGGCGGCCTTGGCCTTCTTATCGAGTTTCTTTCCCATACCGTATCCTTAATCTCGCAGGCCGAGCGCCGCAGGCGGATGCACGGCCAGTTTGCACAACTACCTGCCTTGTACCCAGCACGAACAAAACGGAACGCGGCGATGCGCTCGCGAAATGTGTTATCCTATAGCCCAATGCGTTGACGGAGAGGGTTTTGCCCGCCGTGTCGCCGGCAAGAGAGGGAAGGTCATGGGCTGCAAGCCTTCCTGCGGTGGCAAGGGCCAAGCGTTCACTCCCGAGCAGCGACCTCAACGGGCGCGCGGCCAGTGGCAGCAAAGCCTCAGTAGGGAAGCCGTGAGCCTCGCGACAAGAGGCGCAGAGTGGGCGCGGCGGGCCAGACATCCGCCGGGTCAAACAAGGTGGTACCGCGGAATTTAACCGTCCTTGGGCAATGCACATGCCCGAGGGCGGTTTTTTGTTACCGAACCGGGCCGCGCATCCGCAGCATCGGGCGGCGTCAGCCGTCCCGGAGCGCGGATGCGCGAGAGACGAAAGGGAAGACATGAGTCTGATTGATGATCTGGTCAAACTCGAGGAAGAGGCCAAGGAGCTCGTCACTAGCGCCGACGACGCTGCCAAGCTCGAGGCTGCGCGCGTTGAGCTGCTCGGTCGCAAGGGCCGTATCACCGGCCTGATGCGCATGATGGGCAAGCTCGCCCCCGAGGATCGTCCCGTGATGGGCAAGCGCGCCAACGAGATGCGCCAGCTGATTGAGGGTATGCTCGACGAGCGCACCACCGAGATGAAGGCCGCCGCCCTCAAGCACGCACTCGAGCACGAGGCCGTCGACATCACGCTGCCGGGCATCCGTCCGCAGATCGGTCACCAGCACCTGATCAAGCAGATCATCGAGGAGGCCGAGGACATCTTCTGCGGCATCGGTTACACCGTCGAGTCCGGCCCCATGGTCGATACCTCCTACTACAACTTCACCGCGCTCAACGCGCCCATGGATCACCCGAGCCGCTCGGCTCGCGACACGTTCTATGTGGTCGACAACAACCCCGGTAGCGTCGCGCATCCCGAGGCTCACGCTCACGGCGAGTCCGACGTGCTGCTGCGCACCCAGACCTCGGGCGTGCAGATCCACACCATGGAGTCGCAGAAGCCGCCCATCTACATGATCTGCCCGGGCACCGTCTACCGTCCCGACACGGCCGACGCCTGCCACCTGCCGCAGTTCAACCAGATTGAGGGCCTGGTCGTCGACGAGGGCATTACCTTTGGCGACCTGAAGGGCACGCTCGACTACTTTGTTAAGTGCATGTTTGGCGAGGACCGCAAGACGCGCTATCGCCCGCACTTCTTCCCCTTCACCGAGCCCAGCTGCGAGGTGGACGTGAGCTGCCACGTCTGCGGCGGCAAGGGCTGCAACTTCTGCAAGCACAGCGGCTGGATCGAGATCCTGGGCTGCGGCATGGTCGACCCCAACGTGCTCATCAACTGCGGCATCGACCCCGAGAAGTACACCGGCTTCGCCTTTGGTATTGGCGCCGAGCGCGTCGCGGCTCTGCGCTACGACCTGCCCGACCTCAGAACGCTCATGACGGGTGATATGCGTTTCTTGAATCAGTTCTAGGCTGCGGCTTGCCCAAGCACGGCACCTCGGCGCTCATTCGTCGCTTGCGTACCAAATACGCGGCGCTCCTCTTTCGGGCCGATCTGCCGCACTTGGACAACCCTCGCTTTGTAAGGAATGTTCACAAAGTTGAAGTTTCCACCTGCATCTCTTCGCAGGCTTTCAGTATGAAAGGAGAGCTAGATGCGTGTTTCTTACGACTGGCTCAAGACCATGATCGATATTCCGGAGGATCCCAAGACCCTTTCGGACGAATATATCCGTACCGGCACCGAGGTCGAGGCGATCGACACCGTGGGCGAGTCCTTCGACCACGTGGTGACCGCCAAGGTGCTCACCAAGACCCCGCACCCCGATAGCGATCATATGTATGTGTGCTCGGTCGACGTGGGCGACAAGAACCTCGACGCCGACGGCAACCCCGCTCCGCTGCAGATCGTCTGCGGCGCGCAGAACTTCGAGGCCGGCGACCACATCGTCACGGCCATGATCGGCGCCGTGCTTCCTGGCGACGTCAAGATCAAGAAGAGCAAGCTTCGCGGCGTCGTGTCCATGGGCATGAACTGCTCCGCGCGCGAGCTCGGTCTGGGCGGCGACCACTCCGGCATTATGATCCTGCCCGAGGATACGCCCTGCGGCATGCCGTTTGCCGAGTATGTGGGCTCGAGCGACACCGTGCTCGACTGCGAGATTACGCCCAACCGCCCCGACTGCCTGTCCATGATCGGCATGGCCCGCGAGACCGGCGCCATCTTCGACCGCGATTTCCACGTTGAGCTGCCCGCCATCAAGGCCGAGACCGGCCGCGCGACCGACGACGAGCTTTCCGTCGAGATTGCCGACGAGGGCCTGTGCGACCGCTACGTTGCCCGCATCGTGCGCAACGTGAAGGTCGGCCCGTCGCCCGACTGGATGGTCAAGCGCCTTAACGCCCTGGGCGTGCGCCCGCACAACAACATCGTCGACATCACCAACTATGTGATGATGCTCACTGGTCAGCCGCTGCACGCCTTTGACCTCGACACCTTTGCCGAGCGCGATGGCAGGCGCCGCGTGGTCGTTCGCGCCGCCCAGCAGGACGAGAAGTTCGGCGAGGAGCGTACGCTCGACGCCGGCATGGGTCTCATCACCGACGGCGAGCGTCCTGTGGCGCTGGCCGGCGTTATGGGTGGCATGGATTCCGAGATTGAGGACGACACCGTCGACGTGATGGTCGAGAGCGCCTGCTTCAACGCCGGCCGCACCTCGCACACCAGCCGTGACCTGTCGCTGATCTCCGACGCCTCCATCCGCTTTGAGCGCCAGGTCGACGAGAC